>JAABPS010000033.1 GCA_011391835.1 Desulfobacteraceae bacterium | reverse complement strand
GCAATTCTGTTGCTTCTGCTAAGTAATTGAGCAGAACATCATGCATCAATGGTCTTAAACTTTTCTTTGGGCGCTCCGCATACAGGACATGTATCCGGTATTTTTTTATCCGTTACATATCCGCACACCTGACATACATGATAGGCTTTGACTTCGTCCTTGATCACGCTGTACATGGCGCGTTCGTATAGCTTCGCGTGAAAAGATTCAGCATCTCTGGCATGACTGAATGTCATGGCCACAGCTTCTTCACCTTCATCCTGAGCAACTTTTATGAAATCAGGGTATACGTTTTGACTGACAGATATCTCATTTCGAAACGATTTTTCCAGATTGGCATCCGTATCTTTCACCACGATATCTTTCATCAGGTTTAAATGACGTGTGGCATGAACCCGTTCTGCCTCAGCAATGGCACGAAACAGCAAAGCAATCTGCGGGACGTCTTCTTCTCTTGCTTTTTCTGCAAATGCCAGTAACCTGAAATATGCCTTTGCTTCGCCGATAAATGCCGCTTTAACATTTTCTGTTGTCTTTTCTTTCATTCATCCTCCTCAAAAACTATCCTGCCATCCTGGAATTTGTTCGCGGATAAGAGAACAGGATTTTAATCAGGTTAAAGATTTTTCCCGCAATTACTTCTTTATTAAACCAGCGATATATACCAGTATCACAGCACCCAACGTTGCGACAACCAACGACCCGATGAATCCATACCCTGCAATTCCAAACAACCGAAACAAAAAGCCTCCGATCAAAGCGCCGATGATTCCCACAATAATATTACCGGCCAGCCCAAATCCCTTCCCTTTCATGATATTGCCTGCCAGCCAACCTGCAATGGCACCAATAATCAAAAATAGTATCAAGCTCCTTAAACCCATAATTCCTCCTTGCATGAATGATTAAGACCAAATGGTTTTTGAAATCTATTCACTGAAGAAAAAATCATAATACATGAATAATACAATAAGTATCTAAAAATCAAGTAAAAATATAATAAATCAGTGAAGGATTCTCTGTAGGTATAGGCGGTTTCATGATACCTGGCATCTGTTACAGATGACAGATTGCCGTGATTCTCAAGTTTAGCTGGGAAACTACGTAGATCATTATCCACAAGGGTCTTGGTGACACCATTGCATGTGGTAGTCACCTTGCTGATGGAACATGCGCACGACGCATCCCCAAACGTCCTAAAACTGCATCTCTCGCAAATCCTTCAATGATTCACTGTTAACCGTTTATCTTGACTATTCAATAGGAGAAGTTTAATAATATGAGTAAAAGATAATTAAGGGGTGAACCAATGAATACATTTGCCGCTATTGTCCATAAAGAAGAATATCTTTATGTGGCTACCTGTCCCGAAGTCGGAACGGCCAGTCAGGGAAAGACCATAGAAGAAGCTGTAAAAAATCTTCGGGAAGCTACCGAGCTTTATCTGGAAGAATTTCCTATGACGCAGACATACCGTCCGATTATGACAACCTTTGAGGTGGCCGTTCATGCCTGAACTTCCAAGAATCTCAGGCAGTGAAGCTGTTAAGACATTCAAAAGGCTTGGTTTTTGCGAAGCGCGTCAGAAAGGCAGTCATGTTGTCATGCGCAAGGACGAAAAAGGATGTGTGATCCCCCTGCATAAAAGCCTTGCCATCGGCACACTCAGAAACGCAATCCGCCAGGCCGGTATTACCGTTGACGACTTTGCTGCCGCCTATAAAGAGAAATAATAAAACGGTAGCCGCCAAAAATGTATTGAAACGATATAAGGACAGGTGCGTCATCGAAACGGCTATATTTATAACGACTCGTATTTATTACATTAAATTTTTTTATAAAATTTGCTTGACTGGGGAACTATAGGATGCCCCGTAAGTCCCGTTGAAAATTACCACCATGGTTTTTCAATTTGTTTCCAGCCTGTTTTGCGGTCTATAGGAGTTTTGATATATCCTTCCCATCCAAATTTTGAAAATTCTGGATTTGGACTAAAATGTCCTGCTCCAATGTCTAATTCATCACTATCAGGAATTCTATAATCTCCCCAATTACACTTCTTTAATACTTTAGAATTATACTTTTTCCATGTACCTTCAAACTGATTGTTTTCAAAACCATCTGCATCAATAAATAATGCATCATATCTTAGGTTGCCTTTTTTATCGATAAGGAAATCAGTTTTGAAATTTCCATTAAAAACACCTGAGCCCTTTTGATTTACATCTTCGTAAAACTCATATTTCCCTTTTACCCAACCTTGCTTAAAACTTAACACCCAAGATTTATATATTTTTGCTTCAAGTATTGTAATTTTACCTTGAAAGTTGCATATGTTATTTTTCAGTTTTGTTTTTCCATTCACCAAATAAACATAAGGGTTTGATTTTTCTTTTACTGCTGAATTAAAATGAATAAAGAATCTTTGGTAGTTATCACCAAAATATCCCAATGGCTCCCTTCGTTGAGTCGGTGTTGAACCATCACCAACAATGATTTTATCTGATGTCCAAATATGGCCGATATCATAGTTTTTAATTTTATCGTAAAAATTTATTACCTCTGACTCATTAGCATTCAAATAAATTGCATAAAGTAAGATTGAAATGAAAATTAAGAAAGTTTTTTTAATAACCATTAAAACCTCCTAAGATAGATATGCATTCCTTCGACAAAATGAGATCCAAATTTCTTAGCATCGCTATAATTGTTAACACCAGTTCCAAAAGTCAAACATCCTGTACTCCAAGGTTTACCTTTAGTATCGAACATACCACAAAAATAATGATTACCTCTATGCGCAAGAACTCCTGACATCATTTCGCCTTGCGTCGATCTTACAGTTCCTTCTGCAAGCCAAAGAGCCTCTATCCCTGAATTATTATAACTGCCTATCAAAATAGTATCCGTATATAAACCTTCCGCCATTGTTCTATACTTAGTAGTGTCTGAAGGAATTGTATTTCCTGTTTCTCTGGCAATTGGCCCATCGGTAGACTCATGGCTATAAATTTCAAACATCGCATCGCCAACCTGTTCATTTTCCTTCTTCCCCGTAACGACTAAAACATCAGGGCCCAAACTTGTGGCGTATTCTCCATACCCAAACATACTTTTAGCCCAATTGAATATACCAGGTTTTAGCTGTGGTTCAGAACTCCATCTCCATTGAATATCGGTTGTATCCCAACCAAAATCAAACCAATCTAATCCACTTGGATCAATATATATTATAGGGTTATTTTTACAATACGAATATCTATTTAGCATTTGGGGATCAAAGGTATCTCTATCTTCCATATCTGCAAAATTAGGAATAACTGGGTCAGGGGTAGTAAACCTGCCAATGAGCGGATCGTAGAGCCGTGCGTCATAATTGTAAAATTCAGTTGATTTGTCAAGCTCCTGGTCTGTAAACTTGTAATCAGACAGGTTCTGCCCTGTATGAGAGCGGGTTTTACCATAGGGCATATAGTCCGTAGATTCTACTTTAGCGCCATTTGCATTGGACATAACCGTTGAGCTGAACAGATGGTCTTTGTGGAAAAAGTGCTTTACGCTTCCTTTGACCTGCGCAATGCGTATATTATTGCCAAAGATATACTTAACCCCCTGCCCATTTTTCACTTCATAATGATTGCCGATATAATACGTTACGCCATCCTCTGAATCCTTTTTCACCCGTGCATTGTTTCCATCGTATTTGAACAGGGTGGCATTATAGGTAATGCCGTCTTCGAGCAGGTCTACAATGGATACAGGCATGCTCTCTGCATTGTAATCGATTTCCCGGGTGTTAAATGAATAGCCATTTCCCAGCTGGCCAATAAGGGTTTTGACTGCATGGGGCCTGCCGCTGGGATTGTTATAGCTGTACGCTGACGTAAAACTGCCAATGGTTTTTGCTGTGATATTGCCAATATTGTCATAGGCATAGCTCACAGGTTCATACAGGCCGCTGGTTTCAGAAACAAGCCTGTGAAGAGTATCGTATGAAAGAAGATATCGTCTCTATAGCCTTTCGACCATTGATTTCAGATTGGGGAGATTTGTTCCCTTTAATGCGGAGAAGTAGTGCTTCAGCGTTTTTACTGCTGTGGGGATATATTGTTCAAAATACTTCTTGTTTTTTACTTTGCTTAGAAAACCAAAGGCGCCAAGGATTTGAAGATTCCGGGTAACCATGCAATACGTCAGACATTGCCGGAAAGAGTTTTTATCTGAACCAATACGTTTGGAAAGTATGTCAACACTCAAGTCCATAAGTTGCGCTTGCATCGGAATGGGCAATGCCACGTACGGATCGATGATCAAAGATGCAAGATCATATTGAACAGGCCCCAGGCGTGCTCCCTGAAAATCGATGAAATAATACGTGCCATTTTTTACCATTATATTTCGAGACTGCATATCCCTGTGCATCAACCCATTCATTGCATGCTCAAGAGTTTTGTCTGCAAGCAAATCAAAGTCTTCGTTAAGATCGTCAAAACGAACGTCCATCCCAAGATAGTTTTGAAGAAATGCTTCCACAAAATACCGGCACTCCTTTTCAAGAATAAGGTCTTTACTGTAATGCGTTGTCTGGTATGTCCATGCAGGGTCAAATCCGTTCGCTCCTGAAACGGAGAAATCGCCTATCCGGTGTATGATAGCCTGATAATGGGAGATAATGTCTTTGTCTTCCTGGGTTGCTGCGATTACGTCCTGAAGGTGTGTGCTGACAAGGTCTTGAAGAAAAACGAGCCCTGAAAAAGGATCATCTAAAAAGATCTCAGGGACAGGGAGCCCAAGGGTATACAGATGCTTGCCAATGTGGATAAATGCATCCACTTCCGCAACTGCCCGGGTTTTCCTTATTCCATGATCTACTGCAATGAGGGGCCTGCCACCGGATGACACGCGATACCAGATTCTGTCTGAGCCATCTCCTTTTATTTGTTCGTAAAAAATTTCATCTTCAGAATAATCCGGATACGCACGCTGAAATGCCTGAGGCGCCATGATGTCAAGAGCTGCCTGTTTGTACGCTTCAGGCGTGCCAATATCTTTCCAGTAATGACCTTTTACAATGAATGCTTTAATGCACTGCTTATTGGCTATTACTTTTTTGTATGCGTCCAGAATACTGAAGAACTGGCCATCCGGGATTACACCAAGAATTTGAGGATCCATCACATGGATGCCGGTAAATGCCAGCCGGTTATCTGCTGTCTCTGAATGAAACTCAACCACGCACTCATTGGAATCAACCGATACGTTGTTAAATTCAGGATAATCATGCAGCACCAGGGTGACAGGATGGTGGTGTGATGCATGAAAGTTATACACCCTGCGAAGATCAATGTTTGTTACAATGTCGCTGTTGATAAGCATGAAGGGGTTGTCGCCCAGGAAGTCAGAAACGTTTTTGACAGCGCCGCCTGTGCCGAGGATTGTTGGTTCATGTTTGACATGTATTTTCAGGGGATAGTTCTGGGATGCGATAAAGGCTTCAATCTGATGATGCAGGTGGTGCGTATTGATGATAACTGCTTCACATCCAGCCTGTTTGAGACAGTGGATCATCCTGTCCAGAACGGGCTTTCCTGAAAGTGTGAACAGGGGTTTGGGCGTGTGGTGTGTATAGGGCAGGAGCCGGGTGCCCAGACCTGCCGCAAGAATCATTGCTTTCATCAATCAAGAGCCTGCATGTTTTGCTGAACTACTGCGATAGAAGCGTTAAATATTTTTGAATCACATTTGAATAGAATTCGATCGTATCCGTACTTTCAGAACCTTTTACTCCATGCGCAATAAAGTAGGTTGCCGCATTTTCGTAGTTTATTTTTGAAAGGGCTTCATGCCGTTCGATGCTGCCTTCTTTATACATGCGTTTTCCCATATACAGAATCTTTCTTAGACGATCCCTGGCAATAACTAAATTTTTGGGGGTATAGGCAAAAAAGGTTAAAACGATGTGATATGATTCAAAGTAGGTTTTCAGAAAATCCGAAAAATGCCTGAGTTTCTGAATGCCTGATTCTGTTACAGTATATGTGTCCGGTGCTGTTTTAACTGCGGAGATAATGTTCAGGTGAAGAAAGGCTTCAATATTTTTCTGTATGAAATAGTCGGGTTCTTTTTCTATATCATAGGCGAATTCATTTTTAAATATGTCACGGAGGAAGGTATAACTGGGCAGAAGCTTGGAGGGAGTAAATTCCTCTGATTGTTTATCAAGAATTGATATGGCTGTGAACGCGGCGGGCACAAAAAATGAAATGGCATTGTTTTTATAATACTCAAACCCGGTCCGCTTATTTACATTGACCCGGTAATATTCCACAGGAGATGTCTGATTTTTTTTCATGACAGGTTCAATAAATTTCCGTTCCACATATGAATCCATGGCATGTTTAACAGCCTGCATATATCCTGACGTCAGCGTGTCTGCCATGCTGGCCTTTTGATACGACAGGTAATGCATGTATGTTTCGATATAGGCCAGCATTCGGGTATATGAGAAAATAGTCTTCGAACAGTTCAGGATTGCGCTTGCCACCAGGGCAAGGGGATTGACAATACTGACCTTGTCTATGGCATATAAGAATTTATGCCCCAGGTTCCGGCACAGCGTATTTTGCTCTTTGGAGGACATATCCTTTAGATGTTTGCCATGTTCAGCCATTTGTTCATTTAGAGAGATGGGTTCATGAAAATTGATGTAGATTTTTCCGTATTTTCTTTTAATCAGCTTGGCGGCTTTTAAGATCTGAAACAGGCTCTCTGGTTCCTTCTGCCCCCCCTCAAGTTCATGGACATACGAACTTTCTTCCAGTACTCTGTCGTAGCCGATGTAAATCGGCACAAATATCAGATCGTCACACGCACCATCCTTGTAGGCGTCGAGGAGAATATTGAAAAACCCAAGCTGCGGCATGAGCAGTTTGCCGGTTCTGCTTCTGCCGCCTTCGAAAAATACTTCGATGTTAAATCCCTCTTCAAGAAGTTTATAGATATATTCGGAAAATACTTTCGTGTAAAATACAGCCCCTCGAAAAGACCGTCTTACGGAAAAAGCGCCGCCGCCCCGCAGGAAAGGCGCCAGCGGCCAGAAAAATAGATTTTTCCCGGCAACCGCGTGGGGGCAGGGCATATTATTACTGTAAAGCACATACGGCAGGATCAGATAGTCGATATGGCTTTTGTGGCAGGGCATGAAAATCACGGGGGCTTTTTGTGCGGCAGTTTTGACATTTTTTAGCATGTCTTCGCTTACCATGATGCCTTCAAAAAGGGATTTGATGATATATTTAACCATGACGATGCCCACACTGACAACAGCGGAATTATAATTGGCTGCGATTTCTTCGAGATAAGCGTCCGCTTTTTTGTGAACCTTTTGAATGGTTATTTTCCGCCGCTTTGAATATTGCTGCATGAAGCTTTGAAGGCGGTCACCCGTCAGAATTTCTTCTTTTAATTCCTGACGCGTCTTGAGAGCCGGTCCGGTAATGCTCTGGTGATGGCGGTTTAGCTGGAGCAAAAGGTTTCTGCGCAAGATGAGGGATTGAAGTTCAATCGTCCGGTCTTTGTTTTCCGGAAGTTCGATAAATTCTTTTAAGTTCACGGGCTCGGATATTTCTACAAACGCTTTGGTGGGGTCTTTTAACAGGATGAAAAGCCGCCGGAGTTTACCAGGATTGTTTTCAGCTCCAAAAACAAGATCCGCAAGGGACTGATTAGCCATGACGGGTTTTCTGCTGTAAAACAGTATATGGGGCAGGATATAAATCGGGCGATCCATGGTTTGCTGCATCCGGATCAGATACTGGACCGGATCGGTTTTGGCTTTCACAAACCATTGATAGAAGCCTTTTTTATCGACGAGGTTAAGAAATCCAGACCGCCCATTTACCAATTCTTTTTTAACGTATTCACTGCCGTATGGATCGGGCTGGCCGAGGTACAGATACATAAAATCGATATAGGCGAGGATGATTTTGCCTATTCTGGATATGGGCTGCCAGGCGATCACATTATGGTTAAAGCCGATTTGGGGAAATGGAAGGCGCTTTCGTTGATAGTGGTAGTAGTAAAATAGAAATTCAAAATTACTTTTATGCTTGGTCGTAAAAATAATAATGGCATCAGAGGGGATTTTCTTAAATATGTCGGCCTGATCTTCTTCCATTTTAATGCCTGCGAAGAACAGGTTGAGTAAAAAAGATGATAAAAAGCCGATCTCTTCCGGAAGAAAGCAGCTAAAGTGGCTATGGGTTCCTCCAAGGACAGCATTAATTTTTTTTCTAAGTTTTATTTTAATGTTAAACATTTTTAAAGTATTGTGATCATCCACCATTTTTTAAAAATGGATGTTTCATGGCTGCTAAAAGAAAATCCAGCGGATGCCGGATTAATACGCTACGTCAGTTTTTTATTTTGTGTGGACGTAAAGATATAACGGTATGGGATTGGTTTGCAAGCTTTTATTATCGGAAATATTTCAGGTAGTTATTTGTCTGGAACGCATGGCAATCTCTTCTGTTGGTTTGGTTGTAATGCAATGACAGGGTCTTCCGGATTGAACCCATTTTCAAAGATTCCGGAAAAGGAGAAGAGAAAAGGATGTGTTGAATAATTTATTGTATCAAAAAAAATGATATGATAATGATTGATTCATTCGGACGATCATGTTTATTCTGTTTGTTGAAAAGATTCATCCATGCAGTAATCGTGTTTTAAAAATAGACACCATAAAGGGAACAATTAGATATTGAAGGGAGATAATGATCTATGAAAACATTAATTGGCGGCGCCATAGCTGCAGCACTGGGTTTGCTTGGGCTTGGTTTTTGGTTTGGTGAATTCCTTCAGATTTTAAAAGGTATTATCCCTGTGATGCTTCTGTTGGCAGGATGTCTGGCGATTTATCTTGGATTCGATGAGCTTAAGGAAACATGGAAGGGCAATGATACGGATGATACGTTGGTTGAGGCGGATACGGAAGTAGAAAAGTATAAAAAAGAGATTGATGAGCTTAAAGAAGAAATAGAGTCTTTAAAAAAGAAGCCGTAGTATCAACGAGTTAATCTGGCCCCGACCTGTTATTATTTCGAGGTGTTGGCTTTTATGGCCGAAACCGCTAAGGCGTCGGCCCTTTCATTCCCTTTGTGGCCAGCGTGCCCTTTTACTTTTAAAAATGTTAACTCATTGAAACGGGTTGTTATCTTTTTTATCTGATCGACCAGTTCCTTATTTTTCTTTGCTTTCCACCCCTGAACAAGAACGCCGTAAGCGTAACTGCTGTCTGTAAAAACTTTTACCGGAATAGCGGGGTTCTTTATTTCAAGGAGGCCGGCCCGGATGGCTTCGAGTTCTGCAATGTTGTTTGTCGCAATACCGATATAGCGTGAGATCTCCTTTTCACGGTTTTCATAGCAAAACAGTACACCAATTCCCGAAGGCCCAGGGTTGCCGGATGATGCGCCATCTGTATAGACGCAGATGGCATCCGTACAGGATATATCCTCTTCAGGCTCAGCTTTCCTGACTGTTTTCGAACGGGATTTCTTTGCGCCTTTCAGGGAGTTATCCGTGGTATCATGTATTTTGGATTCCAGGGATTCCACGGGGCTGATGCTGTTTTCCCGGACCCAGTATTCGTAATCCTGATCGCGCTGGTATTTTATCAGAACGTTGCCGTTTTTTTCCAACGGGCTGCCATCGTGTTGAGTCGCCATCCAGACTTTGTTTTTTTTGAAGGCTACGCGTTTCCACTGGATCTTGTCATCCGTCATGATACATCCTCCATAGGATTGAAGGCTTGGGATAAAATCAAACCAAAGATGTTTTAGGTTTTAAGTGTTAAGTTTTAAGTAAAGAAATAACTTTTATTGTATTTACTTAAAACGTAAAACATAAAACTTGAAACATTCATAAAAAACAAGGCGCTATCCGAATCAATTATTTGTATAAATGAACCTTTCGGCTCATCGCTATGTATTCATCCAGATCTTTTCGCCAGGACTTTTCAATATCATCTATGCTATCGGATGCTTCGATGCGAAGCCGGAGAGTTTTATCCCCAATTAAGAGATCAATGGGCTGCTTTTCCCATTCATACTCATAGGGGGGGGCTTTCCACTCAAACCTGTTTCTATGATGCATGTACACTGCTCTGAGCAGTTTGAGGGTCGTCGCATACGGTTTGTATGTTGAAGGGTCTGTTACATGAATCTGGAAACCATGACAGGGAATGCCCTGCCATTTGTTGGATGTAGGTTCAAATACACATGGCCTGAGCACAAGACCGGGAAGATTTCTTTCACCCAGTTTTGAAATGATTTGTCTGGTATCGAGGAAGGGTGCGCCGAAGAGTTCAAAGGGAAGAGTTGTGCCCCGCCCTTCGGAAATATTGGTGCCTTCCCAGAGAACCTGGCCTGGATACACCAGGGCGGAAACAGGTGTGGGCAGATTGGGTGATGGTGGAATCCATGGAAGACCGGTATCTTGAAAATACATCCACCGTTTCCAGCCTTCCATGGGGATGACTTCCAGCTCACAACCAATGTTAAAATTGTTGTTAAATAAAAGAGCCAGTTCGCCGATGGTTAAACCATGTCGCATGGGAAGCGGGTAGCGCCCCACAAATGATGTGAGTTCATTTTTCAGGCAGTTGCCTTCAACCGAGATGCCGTTCACGGGATTCGGGCGATCCAGCACAATAACTTTTTTCCCAAACTTTTTGGCTGTTTCCAGACAGTAAGACATGGTGTAAATAAACGTATACACCCGTGTTCCGGCATCCTGCAGATCAATGACAAGTGTATCGATGAGATCAAACATATCCTTTGTCGGGATCCGTGTTTTTCCGTAAAGACTAAACGCAGGGATTTTCAGCAAGGGATCAGCGGTGTCATTTGATTCGATCATATTGTCCTGCTTTTCAGCAAAAAATCCATGCTGAGGCGAAAACAGCGATGTAAGCCTGCCAGGGAATACATGGTGCATTAATTCCCGTGCATGACGGAAACGGGAATCAACGGATGCCGGGTTGCATAAAAGGCCCAGCCGATCTTTTGACAGTGATCGGGGAGGCTGTGAGATAAATTTTTCAAGACCTGTTTGAACGGTTGCCATTTTAACATTCCTGATGGATGGAAGATGTTTATTTGACAGTTTTTTAACACAGCAGAACGTATATAAAAAGTGAAAAATACAGAGCAAGGGGTATATTTATGTAATTATAAAGCGCTAAAGAATATTCCTGAAAAATCTTGACAATATAAATGGATGAAAATAGATTAAAATTTATTTTTCTATCCAAACACTTAGGCATCCTTGGATGCATTTTTTTAATCATGGAATGTGACAGGTGGAAATTAAGCTTGACGGGATTATTATCATTGCAGGTAACTACGGAAGTGGAAAGACAGAGATTTCAATAAACCTTGCGATACACAGAAAACGATCCGGCATAGAGGTTCGCATTGCTGATCTTGACCTGGTGAATCCCTATTTCAGAACGCGGGAAGCAAGGCATTTGCTTTCGAAAAACGGGATTGATCTGGTCATTCCTCCCGAACAATATCTTCAGGCAGATCTTCCTATCCTAAGCCCTGTGGTGGCAGGGATGATCCAGCATCCGGCTGAATTGACACTGATTGATGCAGGGGGAGATGATGCCGGCGTTACCGTACTCGCTTCTCTGGGTGACGCATTTAGAGGAAGGAAGGTTCGGATGCTTCAGGTCGTCAATCCGTACCGGCCATTTACGGAAACAATTGAGGGATGCCTGGAGATGAAGGAGCGGATTGAAAAAGCTTCAAAAATAAGGGTGAGCGGATTTATCGGGAATCCAAATCTCATTGATGAAACCACAGTAGATCATATTTATGAAGGAAATAATTTTTTAAGGAAATTGGCAGCCCAAAGCGGTTTACCCATTGAATTTATTGCGATTGCTGTAGATTTACTCCAGGAAATAGATTCGGGCAGATTTGAGTGTCCGCTGCTGCCGATCGCGCGACAGCTGGTTCCTCCCTGGTTGAAGGCCGTTGCGTTTGAATAAGTGGCGGGCATTTTCATAGATTGAGCTGAGCGCTGTTTGGAAAGGACACCATTATATGGCATATATGTATCAGATAGATTTTGAAAGATGCAAGGGCTGCGGGCTGTGCGTTGACGTATGCCCTAAAAACGTTCTGGAATTAACGAAAGAAGTGAATGCAAAAGGATATTTCCCCGCGTATCAGGCACGGCCTCAGGATTGTGTTTTCTGTACGACCTGCTGTATCATGTGTCCGGATGTCGCCATATCAATTACGAAAACTTCGGAAGAGGGGAAAAATGCCGGGGGAGCGGAGGATAACGATGGGTAAGGTATTAATGAAAGGAAATGAAGCTATAGGAGAGGCAGCCATCAGAGCAGGGTGCTTGAATTATTTTGCCTATCCGATTACGCCTCAATCAGAAGTTGCGGAATACCTCTCTCATCGCATGCCTGAAGTCGGGGGTGTATTCTTGCAGGGGGAGAGCGAAGTCGCGGTTTCCTATATGATATTCGGCGCTGCCGGATGCGGTGCCAGAGTTTTTACAACTTCATCGAGTCCCGGCATCAGTCTCATGAGCGAAGGCATCAGCTATATCGCGGGCGCCCAGTGCCCTGCAGTTTTTGTAAATATCGTCCGGGGCGGCCCAGGGCTTGGAGGCATACAGCCTTCCCAGGCCGACTATCTTCAAGCGACAAAAGGTGGAGGGCATGGCGACTACAAGCTTCTTGTCATGGCGCCGGCAAGTGTTCAGGAAGCCGTGGAAATGGTGATGATCGGGTTTCCCCTGGCTGAGAAATACCGTAACCCGGTGATGATCCTGGGCGATGGGCTGATCGGACAGATGATGGAGCCCGTGGAATTTCCAGATAACCTCAAAACCGAACCGTCGAATAAGGATAGCTGGGCCACCAATGGAATGGATACCCGGGGCTCGAACCGTCCCAATGTTGTGAAGTCGTTGTATCTGGACAATAAACAGCTCAATGATCATAATATGGCCTTAAAAGCCAAATATGACCGGATGAAAAAAGAGGAGGTCCGGTACGATACATACAACTTAGATGCTGATTACAGGATACTCATTGTCAGCTTTGGAACTATGAGCCGGGTGAATCGTACAGCGATTGACAATTTAAAGGCAGAAGGGATTGAAGTTGCCATGATTCGGCCCAAGACATTATTTCCCTTCCCAGAGGACGCCATTCGACAGGCGTCGCTGAAAAAAGGATGCAGAGCTGTTCTGAGCATTGAGATGAATATGGGTCAGATGGTGGAAGATGTTGAGCGATCCG
>JAABPS010000301.1 GCA_011391835.1 Desulfobacteraceae bacterium | reverse complement strand
ATGCCAGGATGGTGGTTCCCAGACCCCTGTCAAATGCCAGCAGGCAAAAGCTTTGGACAAATATTCCGATATCGAGCATCGCATATTCAAGGGATAACGCTTTATCAACTGCGAGCATGACAAGGGCGGGCGCTTCAAAACAGGCGTACATTCTGCCATAATAGTCCATTCGTGCCTGTGCGTCTTCTCTGGCAATGGCAAGGGATTCAAGAACTTTTCTGCCAATGTCTTTATAACGCAACGTATGTGCATCCGGCCATGTATCAGGGATGGGAACATCCGGTTTGGGCTGCATGCCGGCCATTACAGCTTCCCTGTTTTTAACCATAAACCGTTTCATCGCATCCCCGGCAATGACGGTTAGTTCCCAGGGCTGTGTATTTCCCCAGGAAGGCGACCATAGCGCATCTGAAATAATTTCCCGGATTATTTCTTCAGGTACCGGTTTTGATAAGAACCGGCGGATACTTCTTCTGCCTTTTATCACGTCTCGTAGTTCCATTTCTTATCCTTTCGTTTTGGTGGAAACAAACGTATCATAAAACAGCGTCTGGCCGTGACGTAAATCCACCAGATGGTTTAACAGGCCCCGGCGTTTCATTTCTTCTCTCATTTGTATGGGCGGGAAGTGAACCGGTTCATCTCCCAGACGAAACGTTCCCCAGTGAACCACCACCAGGTGTTTTGCGTTTAGTTCCGTGAAGGCCGTTGCCGTGTCAGACGGGTTCATATGACTGGATTTCATGAACCACCTGGGCTCATACGCCCCCAGATTAATTATGGCAAGGTCAATAGAATACAGTTCCCCCAGCTCCTTAAAATAATCAAAATACCCCAGGTCGCCTGAAACATAAATCGTAAAACCACTGGCCGTTTTTATGAGGTAGGAGCCCCATAAGGAGAGATTGGGGCCTTTTCGTGGATCTCTCATGGTCCAGTGATTGCATGGCAGCAACGTAACTTCCCGGCCTTTATCCTTATACGAATCAAACCAGTCCAACTGAGTCCGGTTATTCATTTTGAGATCGTTAAAAACAGAATCATATCCAAGGGGTGTAACAACATGGGTATCCCTGCTCATGCAGGCAAGTGAATTTTTGTCCAGATGGTCATAATGTCCGTGGGTAATCAGGATATGGTTCGGACGCGGCATGTCGTTGATGTTTCCTGCCAGAGGGGTAAAATCTTTCACAAACCAGAAGAACTTGAAAAATACCGGATCAATTAGAATATATTGATCCACATCTTTTATCATCACTGTCGAATGTTTTATAAGCGTTACTGCCAGTCCATCATGCCGGCGAACCGGTTCCCAATCGATCACGACGTTGGATTCCGGCTCATCCCTGTAATAGGAAGTAAAATGGTTCTTGCTGAACAACTTCCACTTAAGGACACCCAGAAGATCACCTTTGGTTTTGTCACTAAATGGATTGTTAAAGTGACTGTTTCCGTGATGCAGTTTCCGCTCAACTATCTGACGCAAACTCATCTCTTTTATATCCGGTTTGACCATATCTATTTGTTCCGAAGCGCTTAATTTGCTTAAAAAATATGAAGGAAATAAAAATTGAAAAAGAGCGGCGATTTTAATTCCTTTTACCAATTCTTTTATAAACAATCGTCTATTCATCGAAAAACCACTTTTACTTATCAGTTCAGCTTAACCCGAGAAGCTGCAATTGATAAAGAAATATAGGAACTTTATCGGGTGTGTCAAATGAATTAGTTTTTAAAACTCATCTGACATTGACAGCCAGCGCGGATTTTGACATATTGGTATTCAGTTAAATCAGGCTTTAAAAAAAATCTACAAAATTGTTTAACGTATTTTCGAGCATATAGGGAGAAAAAAATGAAAAAAGCCATTGTCATCTTCGTTGTTGTGGGCATTATATTTGGATTGATCAATTTTCATTTTATCGTATTTGACTCAAGTATAAAAATCTTAAAAAAAGATAAACTAGCCCTTGAATATACGTTTGTTGACGCACGGGGGGTTAAAAAGATCAAGGTATTTATGAATCCAGTCCTGATACGCGCCGGCATAAAAGACCTGGTTAGGTAGAACCTCATCCTGTGAGAGCTTACACCTGTTGAAATGTGAACTAACTTAAAACTATCCAGGTTTTCCTGCTCTGGCAACTGTCATTCACTGTATATGAAATCTAAAAAAAAGACCCGCAGTATCTACTGGAAGCTCATCGGCATCTCATGTGCTTTCCTGGTTTTTCTACCTATCATCGTCATTTACATTCTGCTTTATACTTACGATTTAAAGAACCTTAAACCCCATATCTCCAGAATTGTAGAAAATGCTACGGGCCGTGAGCTGGCCATCGGAGGGGATATCCGCCTTCAGATCAGTCTCTCGCCACAAATCATTGTTGAGGATATTGCCTTAAAAAACGCCCAGTGGGGTTCAAGCCAAAACATGATTCAGGCCAAGCAGCTCAAACTTCAGGTTGCCCTGGTGCCGCTTCTCTCAAAACAGATAATTGTCAAACGCTTAGTCATCACCGAACCCAATATCCTGCTTGAAACGGATGAAAATGGGCAGTCAAATTTTTCCTTTGAAAAGCAGACCTCTTCTGCCGTGGAGGAGATAAAAGAAAAAAGAGACTGGCCGGTATTTGGCTCAAAAAAAATAATTGTTGAAAATGGGCAGTTTACCTACAATGACCTTAGAAATAACGAAACCTATAGCGCCAAAATAAACCGATTGACGGTCATGGGTAAGGACCTTGGCGAACCGATAACTCTTACATTACGTGGTCTGTATAATGAGCAACCGATAAGCATTGAAGGCACCCTGGGGCCGCTGACGGCATTATCCGATCCTGCTGAAAAATTTCAATTTGATATCCTGATCAAAGCAGATGGGAATTCCATGTCTCTGGATGGCAGTATCCAGGACATTGCTTCTATTCATGGGATTGCTTTTGACTTCACATCAACGATAAACAATCCATCCATTATTGAAAAACTTGCCAGACAGACATTTCCGATTAAAGCACCATTTAAGATATCCGGAAATTTCACGGTATCCGATCCGGATATGTATGAAATCCCTTCATTTTCTTTTGCCTCCCAGGGCATCGCTTTTGACGGAACCATTGCGTTAAACGTCAAGGGGAAAAGGCCAACGATAAAAGCGGTGATTGCTGCTTCGAAACTGAATCTCACGTCCTTCATGCCGGATTCCCCTCCATCACCCATGAAACATGAACCCGATGAAGCGGAACAGAAAACGTCCAGGGTGTTTTCTGAAAGCCCTCTGGGTGCAAAACAATTCAATACTGTTGATATGGATGTTCAATTAAGCGCAGCATCCGTTCAGCTTCCGGGAGTCATTTTCCACAACCTGTCTTCAACCATCCGTTTAACCAGCGGACATCTGAACATTGACAATTTTAAAGCTGATATGGGTACAGGGAAGCTGGATGGGTATTTTCATCTTTATCCGTCAGACACATTATGGAGTGTGGATACCGCGATGAAAATAGATCAGCTCCCCCTCCATCTTCTCATTCCTGCAAAACAAGTGACCGACTCATGTGAGGGAAACATTGATATGCTTTTTTCTCTTAGCGGACGCGGGAAAAGTATCGCACAACTGATGGCCAGCCTTGATGGAGATATGGGCCTGTCTATGTGTAACGGAACGATTGCAACAAAATATATCGACCTGCTGGGAGCAGACTTTAGCACCAGCCTTGTCAACATGCTCAATCCGTTTCAGAAAAAAACAGATCATACGGAAGTGAATTGTTTTGTCTGTATTCTGAATATAAACAATGGGATAGCGCACACAAAGGTGCTGGTATTAGACACAGGTCGGACACTTACCTTTGGCAGGGGCTATGCGGATTTGACATCTGAAAAGCTTGATATCTCCCTTAAAACGGTCCCAAAGGAAGGGCTCGGCATAGATAAAATCGGCAAAATCAGTATAAGTCTTAGCGAGTTATCCAAACCTGTCAAGATAACAGGTACCCTTGCCAGTCCGGCGCTCACCATTGATCTTACCCAAACGGCCATTACTCTATCAAAGGTTGCAGGCGGTGTTG
>JAABPS010000300.1 GCA_011391835.1 Desulfobacteraceae bacterium | reverse complement strand
ATCCCGCTGTAACATATTCGGGCTTTCCCCAGAATCTGTCCGCACCGGTCTGAATCAAGACAATATCCCAGGGCTTCAATGTGTATTTAATTTTTTTTAATGTATGTGTTATATCATTTTTTGTAATACCATACCCCTGAGGTTTATCACGAAAATCAAGGACAACCCCATCATGAAAAAACCAATCCAGTGGCATTTCATCTATTGTCCGAGCTTTTCTATTTTCAGATAGGGGCGAGTAGTGCCAGGACGCATCAACGTGTGTTCCGGAATGGGCAAATAACGATATAGCATCATCCGCCCAACCCAAACCGTCCGCCATATCTTCTTTTTTTGCTCCGAACAGAAACTCAATCACAGGCAAACTGGCATCATGCGCTTTGTGCTCCACTTTCACTGGTTGAGGTTCGCTGGGGCTATCTTCTGTCGGGATACTTAAGTCATATATTTTAGCCACTGAACTCCTCCTTGCTTTAGGGTGATATTCTTTTTGTATGATGCATGCTGAAAATTATCTTTCGTCTTTTCTTAACCCCATGATATCTCTTGCTTCATCTGGTGTTGCGATTTCACGCCCGAGACATTCGGCTATTTTCACAGCGATCTCCACAAGTTCCCAGTTGCCTTTAGCGAGATCTCCGTTAGGCATCCGTGTATTGTCTTCAAGGCCCACACGCATGTGCCCACCAAGGATACAGGATTGCGTAATAGCTGAAAATTGTTCGAGGCCAATGCCACACGCTGTAAAGTTAGAGCCTTCCGGCAAGGCATGAATCATGGTCTCAAAAGACGACGCTCGAAATGCTTGTCCTCCCGCAACACCCCATACAAAATTGAAGTTCATGGGCGTACTGAAAAATCCCTGCTTCATGATGAGAAGTGTATTGTCCAAACCGCCAACGTCATATACTTCAATTTCTGGTTTAATCCGATGGCTTTCCATGGATTTTCCAAAATCCTGGAGCATGGTAAAGGTATTGGTAAACACATTGTCGAATGCTATCTGTCCGGTTTTGCGTTCAATGATGGCAAAGTTCATGGTATTGGTGTTAAGCGATGCCATCTCTGGTTTTATGGCTATAATCTGGGCGATTCGCTGTTCGGGGGTTGCGTCCGGCGACGCGGCTGAGCTGAGATTGACAATCACTTCCGGTGTTTTTTGTTTGATGGCATCATAGATTTGCTGAATCCTTTCAATTTCGTATGTGGCTGAACCATCATCCCTGCGCCCGTGAACATGTACCATCGCCGCCCCGGCGTTGTATGCCTTGCGGGCTTCCTCCGCGAATTCGGAAGGCGTGTAAGGCACTGCTGGATTGTTGTTTTTAAAGGTTCCCGCTCCCGCAAGCGCCGCGGTAATGATTACTTTGTTTTTCTTTTTACTCATTTTATTCTCCTCGAAATAGGACGACTGTAAATCAATATCGGTCATGGGGTTTTAAAGATGCGTTTGTGAAATAATGTTAATTACCATGATGCTTTTAGCATTATTTTACAACCGTATTTTTTTAGTACAAAACCCCGCAATCTGTTGGCAACCTACACGACAGAATGGTTCCAGCGAGGACAGCTTGCAGTCTATTTTATATGTCATGCAAAACTCAGGAAGAATATTTGTTTATACCATTCCGGTTAGTCGTGCTTGAAAACGATTCAAGCCTTTTTGGATTAGAGCATGCTCCATTAATCTTGAGCATGCTCTAATCCATTTATATTGTCAAGAAAGAAATTGAGCGCGCTCAAAAATGATTGATTTTTCCCGCCAATTGGTTTATTTAATTCAAGTTTTAAATAAAGAAATGGAAGGGTAAACGAAATCGTTATTAAAACGAGATCTCTTGATGTGTTGAAAAAGGATGGCCGATGGATACTGTTAAGGAAAAAATACTAAATGTTTCTAGAGAGTTATTTATTTCGCAAGGGTATAGAAAAACAACAACCAGACAAATTTTAGCCAAGGCAAATATAAAAAACGGCAGTCTTTATCACTTTTTTAGAAATAAAGAAGATGTTTTTAAACACCTGGCGCTCGATACATTTGATGATGGAGAGCGCGTGGCGGAGAACTTGGCCAAAAGCGATATGAGTCCTGTTTTAAGATATGCCTTAACGCTGACCATGGAGCTTTATTCTGTTGAGAAGCATGACCGGCTGGCTGAACTATACTATGAAGCATATAGTTCCTGGGTTGTATTTGAAACCCTTGCGCGCAAAGGTGCGGAGAGAAACAAACTGTTTTTTAAGACGTATAATCCTGAATTTACAGATCAGGATTATTATCTAAGAACCCTTGCTATCAAGGGTTGCATTTATGCTTTTATTGCCGAACGGTTTTACAAACAGGAAGTGCCTTATCAATATAAAATTGATACATTGCTTGAGATGGCGCTTTCATTGTTTAATGTACCTATGAGTGAAATAAAAATCGTGACCAAAAAGTCCTGTGATATTGTGAAAAAGAAAAAAATCATGGTTTCCGGATTTAAGATATAAACAGTTTTTCTTTCATTGGGTTGAGGTTATTTGCAAAAATACCGTACTGGATACTGTAAAGAAGTTTTTTCTAAAACAGGTTTCCATCCTACCACGGATCAACAAAGGAATGACTTCCACCTTCGGGTTGACGGGGAGGCACGGATTTAAGCCCCCGCAGGATCCACTTGCGCGTATCGGCAGGATCGATCACCGCGTCGATTTCGAGATGCGAGGCCATATTGATGGCTTTGCCTTTTTCATATGCATGCGCCACTAATGTGTCATAGAGGGCTTGTCGCTCTTTAGGATCTTCAACCGCCTCCAGCTCTTTTTTAAAACCCGCTTTGACAGCTCCCTCGAGTCCCATTCCGCCGAACTCTCCGGTAGGCCAGGAAACTGTAAAGAAGGATTCATGGAAGCCGCCGCCCGCCATAGCCATAACACCAAGGCCGTAGCCTCTGCGCAAAATAATGGTAAAGTAAGGAACACTTAAATTCGCGCCGACGACAAACATCCTGCACACATGACGCACTTGCGCACGTTTCTCGATTTCCGGACCCACCATAAATCCGGGAGTGTCGCACAATGATAGGATCGGCAGGCCATGCGCATTGCAAAGCATCATCAGGCGCGCTGCCTTGTCTGCGTCTTCGGCTTCTATAGCGCCGGCCATGTGCATGGTGTTGTTGGCAATGACACCCATGGGACGTCCTTCAATGCGGATCATGCCCGCCACCATGCCGGGACCGAATTTGGGCCTTAACTCCAGAAACGAATCAATATCGGCCAAAGTTTTAATAAGGGTGCGTGCGTTATAGGTACGGTTTCGATTTCCAGGGATAACATCACGCAGTCGAAGCGGATCACCCGCTTCCCATTTAGATGTTATCCCCTGAAAATAGGAAAAATATTTTTTGGTAATAGCAACGGCTTCGACATCGTCTTCCACTTCAATGTCTACGACCCCATTTTGTGTTTGCACATCCATGGGACCGACTTCTTCCGGCGCAAACACACCCAAGCCGCCGCCCTCAATCATCACCGGTCCCCCCATACCGATATTAGAGCTCTTTGTTGCGATAATAACATCACAGCAGCCTAAAAGAGCGGCATTCCCTGCAAAACAGAAGCCGGATACAACACCAATAAGCGGCACCGTTCCACTTAGTTTGGCAAACCTGCCCCAGGTGGGGAGATCCAGACCTGCTACGGTAACACCTCCGGCATCCACATCGCCCGGTCTGCCACCACCGCCTTCCAAGAAGAAAATGAGCGGCAGGCGCTGCTCATAAGCAAGTTTCAGCATACGATCCTTTTTTTTATGATTGAAGTGGCCCTGGGTACCAGCCAGCACGGTATAGTCATAGGCCATTACCATGCAGGCCTTATCTTCCGCAAAAAGCGCCCCATTGACCGATCCAATGCCGGCGATCAAACCATCGGCTGGCGTCTTGTTGATGAGGTCTTCCATGGATCGACGTCCGCGTTGCGCAGCAATGGTCAGTGCGCCGTATTCGATGAAAGAGTCCTTGTCACACAGGTCTTCCACATTGGCGCGGGCTGTTCGCCGGTTTTTCTGCTGTCTTTTCGCCACAGCTTCG
>JAABPS010000299.1 GCA_011391835.1 Desulfobacteraceae bacterium | reverse complement strand
AACTCATCGTTATCTACTGCGGATTTGTCAAATGCACCCGCAGCCACAATGGCGCAGCCTGGGCAGTCAAACTCGGCTACAAGAATGTTTACCGATATACTGGAGGAGTTTTTGGGTGGAAGGGAGCAAAGTATCCGCTGGAAAAAGTAGAATAAAAAATGAAGGAATGTTCTATTGCTGACAGAGAAGCGAGAGACACCCCTCAAACAGAAGCTGTAATATCACAAATCAAGGAACGTGCCAGGAATCTGTTTGAGACCAGGCAAATGCTTTGCACTGAAGCGGTTGTAGTGACTCTTAACAATGTACTGGACGGCGGACTCACCGATGCCCAGGCTGTTGCCATGGCCGCTCCCTTTTGCATGGGGCTGGGAGAGAGCGGGTGTATGTGCGGCGCATTGAGCGGTGCGGTGATGGCTACAGGGCTGTTTTTAGGAAAAGACCGCCTTTACCGTAACCGATCGGATATACGCGACAGCGCCCGTCAGTTGCACGACGCTTTCAAAGCCTCAAACGGTGCAACCTGTTGCAGGGTGCTGTCCAAAAAAGCCAAGCATGATAAAAAGGCCCATTTCCATCGATGTGCCGATTTGACGGCTGAAGCCACCGAACTGGCGGCAAGGTTAATCCTGCAAAAACGGCCAGAGTTGATCGACAGGTTAAATAACGAGTTTATCATCAAACGACAGTCGAGAATCGGCAGCGCGCTATTACGTCTGTATCATTATTTATCGCACTGAATTTGAAAAAGATGACTATCGGCTCAAAACCAGCGCCGTAGACTCTATTGGGATCTTAAGGAGAAAAAAATGAGTGAGAACTACAGGAGTATGTGGGAAAGTCTGGGGCTTGATCTCAAAGCCCATGATGCATTGCTGGATGTTCTTGGAAAAGGATACCGGGATATTTTTCTGGCACAGAAGAACCGGCCCCAGGGCATGAGGTATTTTGACTTTGTAATGAGCGAGGTGCATGGCCTGCGCATTAAGGAGTTGCTGGATGAAAAGGCGGCCGGGCGAAAGGTGATAGGTTCCTTCTGCGTTTTTGTTCCCGAAGAAATTGTGAGAGCTGCAGATGCCACGCTGGTAGGGCTTTGTACCGGCGCTGACTTCGCAATAGACGAAGTAGAAAAGTATCTGCCCAGAAACACCTGTTCATTGATCAAGTCAGCTTTTGGTTTCAAACTGGGCAGGGTATGTCCTTATATTGAATCGTCGGATATGATCGTTGGAGAAAACACGTGTGACGGCAAGAAAAAATCCTACGAAGTTTTAAATAGCCTTGTCCCGAATCTTTATATAATGGATTTGCCTCAAATGAAATCGGCTGAAGGGAAGGCTCTTTTAAAAGCGGAATATCACCGCTTCAAAGAAGCGGTTGAAAAACTTACCGGTATTACGATTGACGCCGCCCGCCTGAAAAAAGGGATATCAATCGTCAATAACAAGCGGAAAGCGATTCACCGATTGATGAATCTCCGGAAAGCTAATCCTGCTCCGATTTCAGGATTGGATGCGCTTCTGACCAACCAGGTTTTTTTCTATGATAATCCAGTTCGTTTTACGGATTCTGTAAATAAAATATGCGATGAAGTGGAAAAGCGGATTGAGAAAAAAGAAGGCGTATTCACCGAATCTGCACCAAGAATATTATTGTCCGGTTGTCCGATGGCGGTTCCCAACTGGAAACTCCCGTGGATTATTGAAACCTCGGGTGCTGTGATTGTTGGAGAAGAATCCTGTGTGGGAGAACGTGGTACCCGGAATCTTACCGATGATTCAGGAAAATCAACGGATGACCTCATGGATGCTATTACTGACCGTTATTTCAAGATAGATTGCGCTGTTTTTACGCCAAATACTGATCGTCTGAAACACATTATGGAAATGGCTGAAACATACAAGGTTGACGGTGTTATTCATTATGGTCTTCAGTTTTGTCAACCATATCTCATGGAAGCCATTCCGGTGGAAAAAGCGCTTGTATCCAAAAACACCTCCACGCTCAGGATTGACACCGATTACAGCATGGAGGATATTGGGCAGTTAAAAACCAGGGTAGAGGCATTTATTGAAATGGTAAAGGTTAAATAATTCGGATTTGATATATCATTAACAGGGAGGATTTTATGAAATACGGAGCAAGGAACCAGATTAAAGGCAGAGTGAAATCGGTCAAAAAAGGAGATATAATGTCTCTTGTGAAATTCGAAGTGGCTGCGCCGGTTGAAATGGCTTCGGTGTTGACTACCGAGTCGGTAGACGAACTCAAACTGAAGATAGGGGATGAGGTCCAGTTGATAATTAAAGCGATCCATGTTCTCCCGATAAAAAAATAGGATTGTTTGTCTCGGGAATCGCCATTTTAAACTTCTTTTTGCATAGCTCCCAGGTTCTGGTTTGTACTTTGTACATCGGACTCCAGACCTCGGCTTTTTGGTTATTTGCATCCTGCTGCTTGATCCTCAACCCTTAAGCCACAGGTGTTTATTCTTCTATCACCTGTCTTACCTTTATGGTCAGGGCATTGATCGAAAATGGCTTTTGCAGAAATGCCGTGCCATCGTCAAGCACTCCCCGGGTTGCTATGACATCGGCCGTGTATCCCGACATGTAAAGAGTTTTTATATCAGGATACATGGGCATGAGAGCATCTTTTAGTTCCCGTCCGTTCATCCCGGGCATCACCACGTCAGTAATCAGCAGATGGATAGTACTGTTATATTCACGCGCAATAGTCAGGGCATCGGTCGGAGTTCCGGCCGAAAGAACCTTGTAGCCCTGCTCCTCCAGAGTCGTACCAACAAACTCAAGAAGTAATTTTTCATCCTCGACCAACAGTACTGTTTCGGTACCCCCTGGAATTATCTCTTCCAGCTCCGTATCTTTCGTCTCCGTGTGACCATTACAACAGGGCAGATATATTTTAAAAGTCGTGCCATGTCCCGGCTCACTGTAAACATTTATAAACCCGCCGTTTTGTTTTACTATACCATAAACCGTAGAGAGACCCAGACCGGTCCCGTTTCCCACTACTTTAGTAGTGAAAAACGGCTCAAAGATGTGCGTAACGGTATCCTTGTCCATGCCTGAACCTGTATCGCTTATAGCTATCAAAGCGTATTTTCCGGGCACAAAATCCATATTAATCCGGCAATAAGACTCATCGAGCAATACGTTCCCCGTTTCAATGGTAACCGTTCCCGCACCACTTATGGAATCACGGGCATTGACCAGAAGATTGGCAATTACCTGGTCTATCTGTGCAGGGTCTATTTTAACCGGCCTGATTTCCCTGCCGGGTTTCCAGATAAGCTTAATATTCTCACCTATAAGCTGATGCAGAATTTTCAGCATACCTGAGATCGTATCGTTTAAATCGAGGATCTTGGGGCTTGTAGTCTGCTTGCGGGCAAATGCAAGCAGTTGCCTGACCAGTTCGGCGGATCGCTGGGCCGCCTGCTTTATCTGTATCAGGTCTGCGTCAGCCGGAGAGCCCATCCTTATTTTAACCAACGCAAGCTCAGCGTAACCCATTATGGCCTGAAGCATGTTATTGAAATCATGGGCTACACCTCCTGCAAGACGTCCCACCGATTCCAACTTCTGGGAATGCCTGAGCTGATCCTCCAGTATCATTCTTTCGGTCATATCCTCGCAGGCAATCATGTTTTCACCGGTATCGAGGCGCACCGGGATAAAATTAATGATCTTACGGGAACCATCTTTACAGTTCACCTCATAACTCCGGGGTCTTTTTTCGCCAATCCCGTATGCCTCCAAATCCTCCTTCCAGGCCGATATCACCTGCTTCCTGTATTCCGGATCAGGATATGCCAGCTTAAACCATTTTTCTCCGTCCGGTATATCCATTAGTTCATAGCCGAAGATTTCATTAAACTTTGGATTTGCATAATTGAATACTCCATATTTGTCTACTATCAGCACACCGAAGGGCGCGTTATGGATGAGGTTATGGAACCGCTGTTTTTCGTGCCGCAGCTCTTCTTCCATGCGTTTGCGTTCCGTTATGTCACGGGAGACACCGTGAAATCCTGTTACTATTCCTTTTTCATC
>JAABPS010000298.1 GCA_011391835.1 Desulfobacteraceae bacterium | reverse complement strand
ACCGCGTCAACATCCGGATGCCTGTTTAAATAGTCCGCAACCTCTTTAATCCGCTGATGATAAGCAGGTCTTATATCTGCCTTGTTAAAATCAAATTCAACTTTCAGTTCAACCGAGTCAACAACTTTCGTGCCTGCCACTTTGTTACAACAACACCCCGTTAACATGCCTGAAAAAATCATGAGCGAAAAAATAACTGCAATTAATACAAACAAATTCCCTTTTTTCATATTCTCTCCTTTCGTCGAAAAATTGACTGCTGCTGTCAACTTTGTATATAAAACAAATGTTATTAAATCAAAGAATAAGGCCATTCGTCAAGCACTATTTCTAAATTTTGGCGACTTTTAAGTGTAACTGTTTATCCTATATCCATTTTCTAATAGTTATCTTTAAGCGCTTTTAACTATTCTCTACAAGATCTTTTATCAGCGCTTTTCTTTCTTTATCGGTCAGTTTTAACACTACTTTTCCACCGCCGGGATGGGATACATTCAGCCTGCAACCATCGTCCGTTTTATCCACAGACCATCGCCTTACATTTGAAAATTTCACGGAATCATCAAGATAGTCATCCGGGTTTAATTGGGCTATCTGTATAAGAATGCCGAATGCATCTTTTGGATGAATAAAAAGCTCCTT
The DNA here is from genome assembly GCA_011391835.1 of Desulfobacteraceae bacterium. Classification (GTDB taxonomy): domain Bacteria; phylum Desulfobacterota; class Desulfobacteria; order Desulfobacterales; family JAABPS01; genus JAABPS01. The sequence goes on along the minus strand of JAABPS010000298.1, from coordinate 3,435 downwards.
CCATATCTCAAAATCATTAAATCCAAAATAGGGTATATTCTTTTTTTCCAGATATTCTCTTGCGTTATAAATGTCCGGTGTCTGAAGAGTGATATGATGTACGCCTCCAACCTCTTTGTTTTTCAAGAAATTATCCAAGAAGCTTCCTTCACCCGTGGGCTTGATAAGTTCAAGACGGCTTAAGTCTCCCAGTGAAAAAATTTGCCAGTAAAATTTTAAATTGCGATCCTCAGCCCCTACTCCTGGGATTGCACCCAAAACATTTTGAAAAAAATCAACCGCCTTATCATACTCCTTAACAGCAATAGAAATATGTTCAATCCTTGAAATCAATCCCTTCTCCTTTTATGCCTTCGATCTTCATCTGGTGCATACTGAAATCTCTTATTAAATTTATTGATCCGAACCCGCTATCGCTAAACATTGACCGGCTTTCTCTTCAGTTTGCTTCGTTTCTTTTCTGAATCATCAAGAGCGCTTCGTATGATCTTCGCCATTTTTTGCAGCTTCACAGGCTTCATGATAAATTCTTGAATCCCCATTTTTTTTGCCTTTTCCGGTGTAATCAATGCGTTAAATCCCGTACAAAGAATAATGGGTATGTCCGGCCGGATGCGCATCAGCTTCCGGGCCAGTTCCATGCCGGTCATATTCGGCATCGTAAAATCAGTAATAACCAGATCAAATCGGTTTTTATCCGAACGAAACAATTCAAGTGCTTCAGCACCATTTTCTGACAGAGTCACTGTATACCCGAGCTTAGACAACATTTGCTGATACGCATTCAGGATCACTTTTTCATCATCGACAAATAATATTTCTTCATTTCCTGCTGGGATTTCCTCATCTTCTCCAGTTTTCTGCTCGGTCTCAGCAATATCAATACATGGAAGAAAAACATGAAAAATCGTACCTTTCCCGGGTTCGCTATGCACGGTGATATCTCCTCCGTGATTAGTAACGATCTCCCGGGAAACAGCGAGCCCTATCCCCGCGTATTCAGAGTTTTCTTTTGTGGAGTATGACGCGTCAAAAATCTGATCTATATCTTCGATATCAATGCCATGTCCTGTATCACGCACGGTCAAGATAACATACTTGCCCGGAGAAAGATCGCGGGTCAGAGTCGCCTCCTCTTCATCCAATTCGACATCTATCAGACTTATTTCAAGGTCCCCACCCGTTTCCCTCATGGCGTATGCCGCATTTGAACAAAGATTCATAAGAAGTTGATTGATTTGAAACAAATTAGCCATAACCTTATCTGATTCTGTCGAAATATGATGACTGATTTTAATAGTTGATGGTATGGATGACTTTAAAAATTTGACAAATTCTCTGACAACGATCCCCATTTTTAATGGTTCCGGCACATGCCCAGATTCACGTGAAAAGCTGATAATCTGCCCGACAAAATCTTTTGCCCGTTGACAGGCGTCCTCAATCAGTTCCAGATGATACCGTGCGGGATTCCCCTTAGGAATATTGGCCAATGCCAGCTCGGTATTACTCGTAATTATCCAGAGAATATTATTAAATTCATGCGCGATCCCTCCGGCCAGTGTCCCCACTGTCCCAATCTTTTGTGCCTGCTGGAGCTGGGTTTCAAATTTGTTTTTTTCTTCTTTAGCTATTTGAAGCAACGCTTTTAAATCGCGATTGTACCTTGCCGCGTTTTTTTCAAGCTGCTTGATCTTCTTTTCCAGATCTTTATGAGTCGGTTTTCTGGCCATCAGGATAATCTCCAGATATCTGATATATAAAAAGCCCCTCTATATGTTATACACAATGGAGGGGTTTTACCAAAAAAAACAATAAATAACGTAAGGCCCTAAATTATTAAGCAAATATATCAGCCTGGACAGTAGCTCGAAAGATCGGTTCAATGGTTTGTTCTCCCAGTGACATTAACTCATTCGCATGAAAACCAACAGGATTTTGTTTTCTAAAAATCTTCTCCGGATATTGCGCTAATACTTTACTGCGATTGATAATATATATTTTTTCTGCATTTTTCCGCGGTTCTTTTAATATGTATTTCTTCTTCACGCAGTACCAGATAAATCGGTTGGTCTTTTTTCTCAGGTAATTTTTATCGACAAGTTTAGCATCCATCGCAGGCAAGATCTTTTCCTGGACTTTGGCATTTATCCCGCTGATGGCGTTTTCAAGCTGGGCACAGAGATTTGCCCTGGTAAGCCTTGCCTCAACCTTGGCCTGCTGGCTCAGTTCAGATATCCTTTTTAAATAATACGCGCCCACCTGGCTGAAGGTGATGGTATGCAGTTTTTGCAGTGTATGATGGAGGCATTCATTAAATTCCTCCCTGGACTTAAGGATAAACAGCGGCTGGCCCACATTAATAAACACATCCTTCCATCCTTTTACCAGGCGATCGACTTTTACATTGATCGGAAGGATATAGATTTTTTTCTCATATTGCTCAAAGGCATTTGAGACAAGCTGATAGACTGAACTTCTTATTTTTTTTAATCCTCCAAAACCCCATGTGGTTCCTTCCGGAAAAACCACCGTGGAAAACCCTTCAACTATTTTAGTCTTAAATTGAAAAAATTGATCGGCGATTTCCTGTTTCAGCTCATGCCCCTTTTTCTCCAGCGTATCGGCAAACGGCCGTGGAATTGATATTAAATTCAGCTTATTAAAAATAGCCAAGGGAATGCCGGTTTTATCGAGGATTTTGAATATGGATCTGAAGAAAGAATTATCTTTGAAGTAGTTTGTGGAAAGATAATTCCCGCTCAAAAAATCCTTTTTGGCCATGATTGCCAAATTGGGTCGGGGTTTAAGTGCCCGGTAAACTCTTGATAAGGAAGGGATTTCAAAATAACTGTCATGGGTAATGGCAAATATCACCTGGCAGGGGAGTTTTTCTAAATATTTTTTTCCTTCAATTTTTGCTCGGTGCCGCATCAACAAGGAGGCAAAGAAAAAACCGAGAATTGTCCCTTCATACAGGATGCCCTTTTTACTCTTTGCCATGCAGTTATCCTTTTCCGCAAACCTTGATAAGTCACTCAAAGTTAACCAAATGAATAAGATTTACTATAAATTCAGGATTCTTTTATGTCAATGGAAAAGGAGCTCAGTGGTTAGCGCAACTTAGCGGCCAAACAGTGGAAAACGACCTGAAGCCTCAATGAAAACTGTCTCACATTTTTATTTCTTCAAGAAATTCAGGAACCAGGCTGGCCTCAAAAACTTTAGAAACACCCCCTTCCATGGTCACGCCCCACTGATCATCCAGCAGGATCTTAATTTTACCGCCCGGCATATGGGCCGTAATCTGCTTATCACACAGCCCCAGGCGGCACACTATTGACGCTGCAGCACAACTGCTGGTGCCGGATGAAAGTGTATATCCAGCACCCCGTTCCCAGATTTCGAGTTTTATATTGGATCGGTCTATCACTT
>JAABPS010000297.1 GCA_011391835.1 Desulfobacteraceae bacterium | reverse complement strand
CGTAAGATACTGCGCCGAAGTCAAAAAGAAGCACGCTGTTGGATTTGTAGACAGGGGAATCAGAAAAGAGATCAGTTTTATTCCGGAAATTGCCGCCAAAGAATGCTGGAAATGCAAGGAATGTTTTCCGCTATGCCCTACGGAGGCGCTCCAGGCAGCTTTCGTTTTGACACAGGCCCTGTTTTCCCCTTTACCTTCCTCGAAATCCGCGTCAGAGGAATAAAAAACGAACAATACGCTTCCAGGACGATAGAAAATACGGGGTTGCCTATTCTGCGGGCAGTTCAGAAAACTCGCAATACTTTTGCGAGTTTACGTTCCATAAGATCAATTCCCGAAATCGCGCAACACGCGAAGTCCTGGCGCTACACGCTCTCCGACATAGTCATTTATGATTTTCATGTATTCTCTTCTGCCGGTTGTTCTTCTCTTTGCGACAAAATGGATAACCGATAGTACCCTTATTATCGTCTCACGGGGTACATCTGGTAAGTCATTTTCTATTGTCTGGTTTACATGATCAAAGCCGTTTTGAATCAACTCGTTTTCAAATTTCAATATTTCATCATTGAAATGAAATTTATCAAGCAGTAACTCAATAATCCTGATGGCAACGGTGTCATTTATCCACAACATAATGAGCAGACACTGCCATCAGCAATCAAACACTTTCTTTTTCCTTTTCTTGAACTACACAGGGGGCATTTCATGGAATTATGTTCTCTTTTTATGTTTCGGTATTTATTCAAATAAAAATGTCGGGATTTCCAAGTTCCGCATAAAAATCCGTGGTCATTATTTCATGTGCGCCACATGAATTCTTGATCAACATCTTTGAAATACGGCTATTTGCGGCATTGGTGTTCTATGATGAATTGCATGGACATTAACTCTTCTTGATCCGCGTCAGTTCCCTGAATGGCATAGACTTGTTCAGAAGCAGTGGTCTGGTTTGAAACATAGGCGGCAGAGCTGACAATGCGAACCGCATCCGGAGCGTCCATTGCGAAGAAAAGATAAGTGATGCGCTCTTCCGGTGCGCCGCCGTAAAAAGTGTGATACCAGAGCGGCGCATTATTGGCGGTCTTGCCCGCTACGATTTGCGTATCCGACACGTTTCGAACCGTATATCCCTGATTCATCAGGGCATTCATAAATACAGACCGAACACAGTCGATCTTGATGTTTGTCAGTATGAGCTCGGGATTGCCTGATGTAGTGGGCAGGGTCGCACAACCTGAAAGCAGAGAAGCAAAGACGATGAGCATGATTCGCAGCATGGTTTTCATTCTGATTCTTTTCCTCCTATCCTATGAAATGCTTGGCGTTGGACCCCACGACCGTTCCATCTGCTTCCTCCGCCACAAGTGACGTGGGTAAATATTCCTTGGATTTAAAAAGCCTTTCAAACTTCATACTCCGACCGGGAAGCCTTGAGAACTTTCTGGTCAATCCCGAACACAGCGTCAAAATCGTCAACCTTCATGAGTCTGATTTTAATGGTGCTCATCATTGAGCCTCTTTTTGATTCAGGGCCATATTTTGAGATCCAGGTCAACGGCCTTGTTATATGCGCCTGTAAATGTAACAGCTTTTGTCTTGACGGAAAAAACTAGTCCAGATCCAGCTTCGCCTTACACTGGTTGCATATTACAACGCCCCGGAAAACTTTATTGCCGCATTCAGGACAAATATAGCGGGCTTCTTCATCTTGAATCCATTTTTCCGTACCAAACTCCCGCCAATACGGAATCGCCCGTAAAATAACCTTTTTGCCGACTGCCATAGGGAAATTGTCAATGTGCCCGCAGGGAAATTCATCGCACTGATGACATCCCGTGTAGCCCTTTTCCTGGGTGCATGCCCTGATCTCACACTGCCGGCAATGCATAAACAGGTTATCCGACAGGCAGCCTCGGCACTTGATATCTTCCGTGGAAAGCGTTTCACTGTTGGGGAGAATCCCTTTGCCATGCACTTTTCCCTGGTAAACATTCACCAGCCGTTCCTTGAATTTTTGATTGTTGTCACGGTCTGCGACATAAATGGCACAGACGCCGCAATAAAGCCCGCAAGGTGCAATAAAATTCGGATTTATTGTCATAATTCCGAGACCTCCTGTTTTATCGGAATGTTATCTCGGCTCAGCCTGCCATACCAGCCGGTAGTTGAACTCTCAATCTCGTTTACCTATACCTCTGTTGCAAGCTGTGCCGCCAATGACCGGATATGCCGGTCGTCGGTTCCGCAGCAGCCGCCCAGAATCTTCAACCCCAGTTCCCGGTGCATCGCAGCAACGGATTTTCCGAAGGTTTCCGGTTCTTCTTCTACTAGGTTTTTGCTGTTGTTAAGATCTTCGGGACTGAGTGCCGCAGTATTGGCAAGCAAACCGATGACCCGTTGCCGGACAAGCGATGAGGAATTGGCCTTATTTGTTAGTGCGGCTCTGGCAAAGGAGACATGGGTGCAGTTGATCATATAGGCCAGGGGCTTCGGCGTCGCGGCGGCATCAATTGCAGCGATGGCATCTTTCAGCGGCGTACCATCCAGAAGCGTCCCTTCAGGGCGGGCAACGAAGCTGATGATATAGGGCTTGCCGGTGGCGGCAAGCGCCAAAGCAAGGCCGGTAGCCTCGCTCAAGGCCGGAAGCGTGGCTGCGAGAATGAAATCGCTCCTTGTCAGTTTCTCCGCCTGCCAGGCGTGAAACGACAGCGCCGCGTCAACAGCCAGGGCGTCGGCAGGACTGTAGGCGTCACCGCGGCAGCTCATCAAGCCGCAGATGATAACTTTTCTTGCGTACGCACCGTAACACTTCCGCAACGCATCAAAGAACCGGACATTGTCGCCGTTTACATCGACTCCGGAATAATCGGCCGCATCGATCCGTTCCCGGTTCGCCCGCCAGGTCGGGGTGGAAATGAGGATCGGCAAGTCAAACTCGCGACCGATGTCCAGGTACTGCCGGTATATGGTCTCCATGGCCACGCGTTTCACATCCTGGTAAATAAATGCCGAATTGACCAGAAAAGGGTCGAGCTCCAGATCACCACTGCGTCGAAGGCGTTCGATGACCGCCCCCTCGCCGAGGATGCAGGTGGAGTTCTGAAGAAATTCCACGATAGAGATATTGTTCATTATGTGTAACCTGCTCAATAGTATTCCGATAGGTACTTGATCGCTTTCTTAGCTGTATGAAAGAAACCATTATTAATTACCGAGCTATAACACATAGCTGCAGCATTTCGAAATGAAAAACGCACCCTTCTGCGCAACAAACAATGCTTGCATGCTTCAAAAGCTGGCCTTTGAGTGTTGACACTTTTTCTTAAAAGCTGATATTTTTCGCTATTCCATATTTTATCAATACTCTCATTCAGCAGATTCCCGAAAGATTCACCTATTACGCAGCATGGCCTAACATTTCCATCATAAGTGATATAGAGAGTTTGCCAAGGTTCGAAACAAGGGAAATTATTTAAACCAGTGTATTCGCCTTCATTTTTTTCATCTGCACGATGAGGGCATGGTTTGTCATTGTTATTTAAACTAAAATTGAAAACAGCGTTTTCATCTTGGCTTTCGGAGACAATAAGATCATCCAACTTATTATCATAACATTCAGGTTCATTAAAAACTGATGGGCTAATTAAATTGACACGATATTGTCTTGCAGTCTCTTTCGATTTTTGAATGGATTGACCTGTAACATCATTGTAGTAACATAAACACTCTTGAGCTAATTCTGAACTCGTAGGAAACATATCACTCAAAACGACTTCCTTGATACCAATTTCAGCCAAGGTTTTTATTGCCAGAGGAAGTTCTTCAATATTGCGGGCCATGCCAACATAATTTGCTCGCATGAAAGGTTTATCTGTCCCGTTTTGAATTTTTATCTGATGCAATTCTTTAATATTTTCTAATACTTTTAAATAGCTTGCCCCTATTCTAATAGATTCAAATGTTTTCTTTGTGCCTCCGTCTATGGAAAATGTAATTTGATCTAATTGCATGGAGACAAGTTGCTCGGATAATATTTTATTAAGCAGCATCCCGTTGGTATAAATATCTACAAATGCATTCAACTCTTTGAAATATTTTAGTTTTTCT
>JAABPS010000296.1 GCA_011391835.1 Desulfobacteraceae bacterium | reverse complement strand
AGCTCCTCCATGCCGTCTTTTTTAAAGACATGAATGGAATCAACGCCCATATGAAAAAACATCTGAAAATAATAAAACCCAAATTTGATGCAGTTCAACGTATTCTTGAAAAAGAAATCGGCAGTTTAAATATCGCAAAATGGAGCAATCCAAAAGGCGGGTATTTCATAAGCCTTGACGCCCGGGAAGGATGCGCGAAAAAAGTTATTCACATGGCATCAGAGGCCGGTTTAAAGCTGACCCCTGCCGGGTCAACCTATCCGCTAAAAAATGATCCGCTGGACTGCAATATCCGCATTGCACCTACATTCCCGCCGCTGAAAGATATTGAGCTGGCAATGGAGCTGCTTGCCATATGCATTCAGCTGGTTGCTATAGATAGAATGAGTTAACCGGTGGTATAAGGGGTCACTTACAACTATTTACTCGTCACTATTTACTATCCACTGATAAAAAAACCCCGCTCTGAAGTAGAGCGGGGTTTACCATAAGGTCTGAACGCAAATTATCTGATTCCCCGTTTGGATGCCTTTAACGGATTTAGTTTCTCTTTTTTAGCAGGAGCCGCAGTATTAACAATATGAGATGCCAGGTTACAATTCCCATTTTTCCATTTTACTGAAGGATCAGGACACGCTGTGCAGTACCAGCTTGATGCGTATTGCGCGCCGCGGTTGCAGCCTTTGCACTGTTCAACGACCTCGTGGCAAATCCCGCCATTAAATGAACACCCTTTTGCAGTCATAAAAGGGCATTCTTTACCCTGTTTAACCGTTGTACAAACCATTTTAACCACCCCCTTTTGAGTAGTATGTTTAAATTAAAAAAAGCCTGGAGCCCAAGGCCCCGGACTTTAAAATTGGCGCAATATATACATGCCCATACAGGTTGTCAATCATTTTTTTGCAGTCCCCGGTTTTCCTATAAATTTTCTAACTAACTGATCCAAAAAGAGTTCTTGCATTTTGGCCAAAAAATTGTAATTTTAAGCTTTATTCTTTTACGCTTTATCGACTCGGAAAGAGACATCCCATGATCCTGAAAGAAGCGGTTGAAGTTCTTAAAATAGAGTCAGACGGCATCCTCAGACTGATAGATCGCATTGACAATAATTTCAGCGAGATGGTTGAACTTATATTCAATTCAACTGGGCGCGTTATTGTCGCAGGAATTGGTAAATCCGGCATCATAGGGAGGAAGATAGTCGCCACATTAAACAGTACCGGAACGAGATCTTTATTCCTTCATCCGGTTGAGGCCATGCACGGGGATTTGGGAATGGTATGTTCGGATGATGTCTTTTTAGCTCTTTCCAACAGTGGTGAAACTGACGAACTGAATATTCTTCTTTCCACTATTCGAAAAATAGGCTGTAAAATCATCGCCTTTACGGGCAACAAAAATTCAACGCTTGCCAAAAACAGTGATATTATTATTGACGTTGGCGTAGAAAAGGAGGCCTGTCCCATGGGCCTTGCTCCTACGGCCAGCACCACAGCGCTCCTTGCCATGGGGGACGCACTGGCAGTTGTCCTGATCAATAAGAGAGGATTCAATCAAAGTGATTTTAAAAAATTCCATCCCGGCGGCACGCTGGGACAGCGTCTTTCAATCAATGTGACGGATATGATGATAACAGGCGATTTGATTCCCATCGTCAACGAAGATACGCCAATGGAAGAAGCTATCGGCGTCATCAATGAGTTTCGTCTTGGCGCCACGCTGGTCCAAAAAAAAGATAAACGGCTTGCCGGTATTATTACCGATGGGGATATCAGAAGGTGTGTCGCAGACAAAAAGAGAATCTTTGAATTAAACGCCAGGGATGTTATGACCAAAAATCCGCGCACGCTGAAACCGGAATCCCCAACATACGATGCATTGAATATGATGGAAAAACACCAGATTACTACCCTTCCCATCACCGACTTCTCCGGTCAGATTATCGGCATTTTACATCTTCATGATATTCTGGGTAAAGGCGCCTTTAAATTTAACGGAAAATAAAACAGTATGTCTTTCGAAAATTCATTGGAGTTCATTGATATCGATACAACGATCCCTGTCCTGGGTGAGGCAAAAATCCCTTCACCCATTCAAAAAGGCAAAAAAGATTCCCTCCCCCATGTATTTGTATCAGATTCTCAGAGAATACTGATTGATGCAAGTATGGAACATACCATTGCCTTGGTTAAAAAAGGAGAAAAATGCCCTTCCTTCGAGCTGGCCGGGCCCAGAGAGAAAATATTTTTCGACCCCAGCAAATTGAAATGCGCCCTCGTAACATGTGGCGGACTGTGTCCCGGACTCAATGACATTATCCGTTCAATTGTCCTTGAACTCTTTTATGGTTACAGTGTAAAAAATATTTATGGGATAAAATATGGCCTTCAGGGATTTATCCCCAAATATGGCCATGACATTATCGAGCTTAATCCTGGGATAGTAGGAGATATCCTTAATATGGGGGGGTCCATTCTTGGCTCTTCCAGGGGCCCCCAGGACATTGATGAAATAGTTGATTGTCTGACGCGATTAAATATCGGTATTTTATTTATGATTGGCGGTGATGGCACGCTGATGGCCGCATCCAAAATATCGGATCTCATTGCAAAGCGGGGTTTGAAGATCAGCATTGTGGGAATACCCAAAACAATCGATAATGATATTTATCTGGTCGCTCGTTCATTCGGCTTTGATACTGCCGTCGATGTGGCCACACAGGCCATTAAAGGAGCCCATAATGAAGCCGAAGGCTACCCAAATGGGATAGGACTGATTAAGCTCATGGGAAGATATTCCGGATTTATCGCTGCCACGGCTTCCCTGGCTCAGCAGGATGTCAATTTTGTACTTATCCCGGAAGTTGATATACATCTTGAAGGATCCAATGGCCTTCTCAGCGCCATTGAAAAACGCTTGAAGGAAAGAAAGCATGCGGTGATCGTTGTGGCAGAAGGCGCGGGTCAAAAATTTTTTCAGCAAAAAGAGCAGCAGCGTGACACGTCCGGTAATATTAAGCTTCACGATATCGGGCAATTTTTAAAAGACAGGATAATGTCATATTTTAATGAAAAGAATATTGACGTATCATTAAAATATATTGACCCAAGCTATATGATCCGGAGTCTGCCCGCAAATGCCAATGACAGTGTATTCTGCGGATTTCTGGGACGTGACGCGGTCCATGCTGGAATGGCAGGTAAAACAAAGCTCATTGTGGGTCATTGGAACAACCACTTTGTCCATGTTCCGTTGGAAGCATCAGCCGGAAAGCGTAAAAAGATCAATCCAAAAGGAAAGCTGTGGAGCACAGTTCTTGAGTCAACAGGGCAGGATTCGCTCATCAACGGGTGAAGTGTGCCCCGGATGACTCAGACACACACGCCTAACTGCGATGAATAATTTTTGGAATGGCGTGCTTAATTCCTTATTTGAACAAACTTTTCGCCCTTTACCTGAAGCAAATAAAAATCTTTCCTTACATCCCCTGTTTCATCAAAGGATGTAAGACCCGTAACCCCCCTGTAATCTTTCAGTTTCTTTAGTTCAACCATGAGTTCTCTTCTGGAACGTATGTCAGGTTTGCTTATAAGCTTAAACAGCATCATGGCCGTATCATAGGAAACCGCTTCGATAAATCCGGGCTTTTCTCCATAGGTCGCTTCGAATGCGCTTACAAAATCCTTTATTTCCTTATCCTCACTCTCCACGAAAAATCCGTCAATCACGATGGCGCCCTGTACGTATCGTTCAGCCAGTTCAATCAGCTTCTGGGAATGCCATAAGTTGGTTCCAAACACATGCACATTCTCCACATTGTAATATGCCAGTTGCGGCATAATCAGAGCGGCCTTCTTGGGTGCATCCGGAATAAATATCGCGTCAAAATGGATAATCGGCTCCGGTTCATCTGAGTCTTTATTCCGTTTCGGTCTGGGGGCATCATAATACAGACCCACAAGTTTTTTTACCGTGTCTGTGAGATCTGTCTGGGAAACATCATAGGACTCAATGCCGACAATTCTGCCGCCATTGGCCATAACCTCATCCCAGAATAAATTCATAAATACCGATCCGTAATTTTCCTCTGGATATAATATCGCAAAATTTTTCAATTTAAGGGTA
>JAABPS010000295.1 GCA_011391835.1 Desulfobacteraceae bacterium | reverse complement strand
TTTGGGAAAAATCAGAAATCCTTCAACAAATTTTTCCAGACAAGACAGAAATGCTCCCCTCAGGGGAGATTACCAACCAGAGGTGGATGAACCAAAATCTGGTTTGAATCGCTGGAATCCATGATGCAGGTCATCAGAAGCTAAAATCAGGAATTATTGAGGATTATTCTGGTGTAAAACCTGATTCTTAGAGTGAACCGGGAACAGCTACAGGAAGAAGCAGCAGCAAAAAGCGACCGTTCACAATGATCCCGGTCAAAGCGGGTCGTTTTGCCGCAGATGGAAATGACTGGCAATTATGACATTAAAAAATTACCGGGGGAATCAGGAACGACCCCCCCGTGACAACTCAAAACATCCTGATGAATTTGCGATTTTTAATTAACTGTGCATACCCAGCTATCAGGTACGTTTATGTCAACGTCTGTTGTTCTTGTACAGGTTATTGATTTACTCTGATATGTAAAAGTATCGGTAGGTGCTGCTATTATGCCATCATCTGTTTTAAAATCTTTCCCAACGTCGTACGTAGGATACGTATAATGAACTGATTGGTCTTTGGTA
>JAABPS010000294.1 GCA_011391835.1 Desulfobacteraceae bacterium | reverse complement strand
TTTCCCGGGCATTTAACTCTGCTTCTAAGCTCTTGATAGCCTTTACTACTGCTTCCTGTCGCATATCGATGTACTTAGGTATAGCCACCGCCGCCAAGATCCCAAGAATGACAAGCACGGCAATGATCTCGATAAGGGTGAACCCGTCCTGATTCTTTTTTAATAATGTTAATGATTTTTTCATTTTCCTGTCCTCCTATTCTGATGACCCTTGGTAGCTATATAATTAAACATTAATATTACCTTCATGGATCTTACTTTTGCACATATTTTATCCGTCTTTTATGCAGTCTTTTATGAATAGTTCATGCAAAAGCTGTGCCAATATCAAAGGGATCATGGAGTAAGAAGCAAGTAGTAGGGGGTAACGTAGTAATTAATGACTATATATAGTGTTTACCATATATAAAAATATTTATTAAAGCGCAATTTAATAACCTGCTAAAAATGTTCATCAATTTAAATTATACACAAATTGATGCAAAATCTACATTTTTTGTTGATTTTTCAGCGAACTCACATTTATTCCAAGCTTCTTGATACGATGCCACAGGCTACGCTGGTTTATGCCAAGAATTTCAGCTGCTTTGACCTGAATACCTCCCGAACGGCTCAAAGCTTCTATAATTAGTCCTTTTTCTACCTCTTCAAGCCGTTTGTCGATTGATCCAGCCTGTACCGATTCCGAAATACGTAAAATTGGAGCCGATACAACTCCGTTACCTTGGCGAGAAAGATGTCCCGGTTCGATAATACCTGATTCCGTCATAACGGCGGCCCGTTCAAGAACGTTCTGTAATTCACGAACATTCCCCGGAAGGGAGTTGGTCATCAGAACCTGCAAAGCCTCTGAAGAGAGTTTGACAGAACTATTCATCTGCTCAAGAATATGGGTAGCAAGGAGAGGAATATCCTCCTTCCTATCTCTTAAGGATGGAAGGTGTATTGTGAAAACATTAAGGCGGTAATAAAGGTCCTCCCGGAAGGTCCCCTGACTGACCATTTCGGGCAGGTTTTTGTTGGTGGCGGCAATAAAGCGTACGTTTACACGGATGGTCTGATTGCCCCCCACCCGTTCGAACTCTTTTCCCTGAAGAACACGCAGAAGCTTGGCCTGTGTTGGAAGCGGCATGTCGCCGATTTCATCCAGAAAAATCGTCCCGCCGTCTGCCAGTTCAAATTTGCCTGTTTTCCGGGCGTTTGCGCCGGTGAATGAACCTTTCTCATGCCCGAAAAGCTCACTCTCCAGCAGGCCTTCCGGAATAGCAACACAGTTAAGCTTGATGAAGGGTTTATCATGGCGGAAGCTGTGTTCATATATGCTGGATGCCACCAGCTCTTTTCCTGTTCCGCTCTCGCCTGAGATAAGGACCGTGGAATCGGTCCTGGCTACTTTCAGGATCTGGGTAAATATCTCGCGCATGATCGCACTTTGGCCAACCATGCCGGGAAATAATTCCCTTGCCTCAACCTTGCTGAGTATCGAAGCTATTTTGTCAAAAACTTGAGAATAATGGGCTATATTATCAGATGGTTGTGGTTCTTCACACTCCGATGGCGGTCGAGAAAAAACGGGCATGCTTTCCGCCTTCTTGATAAACCTCCTGACCGGCTCCAGCATCAGCCAGGTGATCAGCAGGCATAAGAGATATGTGATTACAAACACCGCCACTTCCCATGTTACATAAGTCCATTTTTCAAACTGTGTTACCTGCTTTGTTAATGCAAAACGTTCAGTCAGCAGAACCCATAGCAAAGTGATACCGCTTGAAATAAAAGGAACGAGAATATAAAGACTTATTTGGAGATGTTTTTTCTTTTTAGCCATAATTAGTTAAGTCTCTTCTCCCAATTAGTTGGGAGAATGGGTTCAAGGATTCAAGTGTGCTGATTCTTCACTCGAATCCTTGAATCCTTGAACCCTCGAATCCTGTTTTTTTTCACTTGAATCCTTGAACCCTTGAATCCTGTTTTTTTATCTTGCCATCTTGGTCATATCCCACATGGGCAGGAAAATAGCCAAGGCAAAAAAACCTACAACACCCGCAAGACCTACAACCAGAACAGGGCCGATTATTTCGGATAAACCTTTTACAGCATAACCGACCTCATCATCATAATGCATTGAAACCGCACGGAGCATCTCTTCGATATTACCCGTCTCCTCACCTATGGCAACCATATCAATAACCATGGGTGTAAAAAATTTAGCGGTTTTGAGAGTTACGGCAATTCCCTGTCCTTCCCCCATATAATCCCTTACACGATCGAATTCCCGTGAAATGGCCCTGTTGCCGATTACGCCTGATAAAACCTTCATGGCGCTCAGAACCGGCACACCGCTCGATTGCAACATTCCGAATATACTTGCAAATCGAGACATAGCCGCTTTAATGAAGAGTTCGCCAATAACCGGTATCCGCAAAACGAGAGAGTCTCTCATATATTGTCCGTTTTCTGTCTTAAAATACGCGCGCAGCCCGAATACAAGTACAACAATGCCGCTGATTAAAAGATGCCAGTAGTTCAATAAAAACTTATAAAGACTTACGGCTATTAAGGTCGGCAGGGGGAGTTCAAATCCGGCCTTCGAAAACGTATCTGCAAATTTTGGAATAACAACGGTCAGAAGTACGAAAAAAGCTATGGTAAGAGCTATTGTTACCATAATTGGATACTGCAATGCAGCCTTGATATCAGACTTGATTTTTCCTTCATGTTCTATGATATAAATAAGCCGTTCAAGCGTTTCGGGAACTGTTCCGCTCATCTCTCCCGCTTCGATCATACTGCAATATAGAGGTGAGAATATGGAACCTTGATTGCTCATTGCAACTGACAGCGAAGTTCCTTCCTTTATATTCTGTAATATTGTCGAAATAGCCTGCTTTAAAGTGCGACTTTGCGTTTGAGCTTCCAGGATCTGAAAAGTTCTTACAATGGGAACTCCCGCCTTTAATAAAGATCGAAACTGCTTGGTAAAGATAATCAAATCCGCAATCTTGACTTTTGGTTTTAAAAATGAAAAGCGGCCTGATTGTGATCTCGCGGGTTTCTTTTCAGTGACTTTAAAGGGAATGTATCCTTTTTCCGCGACAGCGTTTGCCGCTTCATCGGACGATTTAGCCTCTATATCGCCTTTTACAGCAACTCCCATTTCGTTCATGGCCTGAAAGGAATAAATTGGCATAATGTTCCTGTAAAAAAATTAGGCTCTTCTCCCAATTAGTTGGGAGAAAGGGGTCCAGGGTTCGAGGATTCAAGGGTTCAAGTGAAAAAACCATTCTTTACGCATCTCTATGGTCCAACAACTACTATGGTAGAAATCCTTTCGCCTTGCGTCTTGTGCTTTTTAAACATTTGATGTTCAATGTTCGATGTTGGACGTTCATCTTTTTATACGTCCGATATTCGGCCTTTACATAATTATCGCTGAGCTCGCTTCCTCGATCGTCGTGATACCTTTTAACGCCTTGTTTGAGGCGTCATATTGCAAAGTTTTCAAGGTGCCGGCTTCTATACATTTTTGTGTAATCTCGTGTGCCGGTTTTCTGTT
>JAABPS010000293.1 GCA_011391835.1 Desulfobacteraceae bacterium | reverse complement strand
CTCCTTCCTATGAGTTAATATTAAGCCCACTTGCGCACGTGAGCGTTTAAGGTGGAGTGATTTGAAACTGTGCTATAACATGCAATCAAATGAAAAGATAGATAAAACAAAAGGCGGGACAAACGGGTTACCTGTCAAAATGTCTATTACAAAGAAGGATTTCATTTTTCTCTAACACTCTAACCTATGGGAGAAGTATTTGTTGACAAGCGAAGGACATATAGCGGTTAGGTAGCATACTTATTTATCTTTTTCTTGAAACAGTTTTTCTGGCCACTCTTCTTCAGAATAATCGACATAACTCCCTTCATACTTGATGATGATAAAAAGAAGGCGGTAGAATAAAGCGATACAGGTATAAATCTGGTTTATATATTTTTGAACTGCACGAGGATCTTCGTTCAAATTGTCTGGGTGGACTGATTTATTCCTAAGTTTTCGCCATGTATCAGCCATTTCCTTTTTAATTAAACCATCTTGGGCCATTTGGTATAGTGCATCCTTTGGTGATTTGTTTTTTAATAAATCACCAAGGCTGCTTAATAATCGTTCTTTTATTCTTTTCCCTATAACTATATCGTTTAATTTCTGTTTCGCTTCATCTGCTTGTTGGGTAATTTCGTTATCAGGCAACCCGAGTTCCCCAAAATATGTTCTTATTATTCCTTCGATAGCAACACCCAGCGAAAGAGAAGAATTTTCAATGCTTGCTTGCCATGCACGATTAATTTTGTGCCAGAAGCCGAATAAATCAGAAAATGAAGCATCAATAGTTGCCAGATATTTATCAAAGAAATTAGAAAATGATTGAAAATCGCCTGGTGTTGAGTGATTAAAAGGTTGTGGAAAATTTTTGTTAGAATAAGAATTGGATACAGATTTTATCTTTAATACAGCTCGGTTTTGCTGAGTGTTTTTGAAAACTACAGAGCGAATAGTAAGCCCCATAATAATACTAAGAGCTTCAAGTATTCTAACATGAGTATTTTCTGTCAGAAAGTCCGGTTCAGAATTTGCATTTATTATTAAACAGTTATCAAGTTTTCTAAACTCAAAATTAATATTGTTGGCTGAAAAAACAGATCTATTGAGATGCCAGCCACCACCGGGCAAATCTTCTTTTTCATTACAAGGAATTTCGTACTTCCCCGGTATTATAATGAATAGATAGTTTTTTTCATTAGTTGACCCATCTTCTATTGTCTCAATTTCTCCTAATCTTGATTTAATAACTTGACCATTGACATTAAGCGAGACATTGGCCGACACCCAGATATTATCCGAAACCCACTCCGTACCTGACATGTCAATTGCTTTAAGAGTGAAATAATTATCGTCCGCAATAATTTTACCAGGTGTGTGATGTTTGAATTGATGCGAAAGCTCTTTCTTTATATCGTTTATTTTTGAGTATAATTTTAGCTGCAATGTTCCGTGTTCATCTTGGTAGATAGTTCCAGGGCCAGTATATACAATAGGCTCATTATCAATTTTTTGCGTCAAACAAATATCAATGCAATCAATTTCAAATGTATTGGAAAGAAACTTTTCTATTGTTTCTAAATTAAAATTCAAAGCAATCATCCTCTATTCTTCTTGTCCATACTTCTTGCATAACGCACAGGTTCGTCGGATCATAGTACCTCCGCTATAACCAGTTGCCATCATGTCCATAGAACCGACAAACTTTTGCTTCGGCTTTGATGACTTCTGCGCAGTGATGAGAGTGCCACCAATCTCTTTCCAGTAGCGTCGTGTAAGAGGTGTTTCATGCTTGGACATGCTATGAGTTCCTCCCTGTCTATTTGATACTATTATTATTCATTTTTGATTTTCTTTGGAATATTGCCACAAAGCTTTGTCAAGAGTTCTCATATCAATACCATTCCGAGAAGCTATTTCTCTGCAGTACTTGACATACGGCCACCAAAAATCAAAACTGTATTGCTTTGGTACCGACATATTTACCGACCATAATGCCCTGAAATCTAATATCGGATATGGATCTGGATAAAACCAGTGGAGAATTACTGAAGCAGTCGGCCAGGATACTCCGTCTAATTTTGTTAATATTTCAATTCTTGTTCTTTCTGTTGTTGCTTCAAAGGAGAATTTAGTCATTTCCTTTACATAGTCGTCGTCGTTTTTATCCACGTGGCCGGCACTTCGGGGTGCTTTCCAATAAGCAACTTTCTTCAAATCTTGTTTCGTAAGACATTGTCTCTCTGTAATGACCTTTTTTATCTTGATTAATTCATCTTCTGAATTTTGATGGGGGTATCTTGTAGCAATTATACGAAGGTCGCTTTCGGGAAATATCAGTCGGAATTCCATATTTATTTTACTCTAACTCTCCGCCATATGGGAGAAGTTTTCTTGATAAAGGTAATATGGAGGTTGGGTAAAAGTATTTTTAATCGAGATGCCTCCAGAGATACCACGAAGCTACAGAGCAATAAGGTTTCCACGTTTGCGCAATACTTTTCAATTCGGCAGTGTCGCCATAGAGAAGCCGAGTGGCACGTTGCAAGCCAGCATCACCTATCGAAAGTACATCAGACCGTTTAAGACCAAAAATCAGGAACATTTCAGCTGTCCAGCGTCCGATACCAGGTAATTCGGTTAGGGTTGCGATAACATTATCGTCGGGTTGTTGCCTCAACGCATCGAAGTTCAGTCGCCCATCATTGACCCTTGTAGCGAGTTCTTTAATATATCTCACCTTGGCAGTTGATAACCCTGCTTTCCGTAACAACTCAAGAGGTACGGCAAGAAATTCGGATGGACAAAACGTCGGCACAACTTCTTTAATCCGACGCTCAATTGTATCAGAAGCCTTCGCGGAAAGTTGTTGGCTAATTATGGCGGTTGTGAGCGTGTGGAATGGGCGAAATTTTCGGTTTGCAAGCTGACAGGTTCCATGAGTAGCCACAAGCTGAGCCATAACCTCGGACGATAGGCTTAAATACCTTTCGGCTTCCCGTACAACCTTCACTGTCAGGGTGTTGGGCTTGTGTGCGGTCATACATTTATTCGTCACTTTCTGCAGTTTGTCGCAAAGCAAGGAAGGCTTCCTTAAGGGTCTGGCTAATCGCCGAATTGGGTTCATTCAACACTAAGGTTTGGTAAGCATTAAGATAACTCACTCGTAAGCGGTGAAACAAATGCAGGAAGTGTCTCATGAACCCGATGCAATCGAGAATAGCAATCTCAACGCCGTCCATCTTTTCGTAGAACGTTGCCGCGTATTCTGCCACTACAGGGTCAATGAAATCCGTGGTAACAAACAAGTAATTGTGAATTCGCTTTGGCGCTCTGGTTATCTTTATCACTGCCGCGTCGATGTCATCCTGTGTGATGCGCCTCATCTTCATTTCGTAGGCTGTGACTACAGAATTATCTCCGACAAGGCAGATTTCCACATCGCCCAATGAGCCGGTTTGCAGGTCAGCAGCATTATGCGAGTTCAAGGGTAACGCGTTTTCAGCAAGCAGTACCCCTGCTGCCTCGTAAGCCGCAGCAATAACAATAACAGGCAAGCGACTTGCGTTCTTGCACTTAAGGTGCTGGCTTATCAATGTGATTATAGCCTCAGATGATAAAGGCAAAGCGCCTTCAGTTCGCTTCAATGTTTCAAGCAATGAAGCCATACGGGATAACTTCTCGTCACGCAACTGCAGCAAGACGCGCACCGTTTCGACAAACAGCACATCAGCGGCGATCCGATGTTTAGCCACATCTTCAAGCAGTTCAAGTGTTTTTATGTAAAGTTCACGCGGCCTTCCTACAAGCTCGCGATCGGTAGTCAGTGAATGGTCGATATTTCTCAACGTTGGCGTGAGAAATGCCGTTGTCTGATTGACTGGTAAGCGATGCTCGTTGATGAACTTGGTCAGGTAACGCTCATCATAGGTACGGCCAGAAAAGCTATCAGCCCCTCCGATTTCGGTATATGGCTTACGCGGGTCGATGTCAGGCTTGTCAAGCTTCCCAAGAAGGCAGGCCATGAGTAAGCGCACACCAGAGCGGTTACTTGTGCAGCGGCATACATAATCGAGCCGCGCTCTGATGATGGGGTCCGGAATGACAGTAGTGTTGAAGGTTGCGGCAGCACGTTTATGGATACCACGCAGTATTTCGTCGACCGTCATTCAAAAAGTCC
>JAABPS010000292.1 GCA_011391835.1 Desulfobacteraceae bacterium | reverse complement strand
ATCAGTATCCCTGATTCGATGATTGAAATCAAAGAGGATTCCATACGCGCTATCCATCAGGACAGCCTGATAAAGCAAACACCTGCCCAGCATATTCCAAAAATGCTTTATACCTGCATCAAGCAAAAATCATATACTCATGTGATGGACAAGGGTATTTTGCCAAACAGTTCTCCTATGGTCATTGTGTCGTCAGACAGAGAGATGGCTGAACGGATAGGGAAGCGGCATGGCCCTGAACCGGTTTTGCTTACCATAAATACGCAAAAAGCCATTGAGCAGGGTGTTTTCTTTTTCCAAGCCGGTGAAACGATATTTACCGCAAAGGAGATACCGACGAACTGTTTTACAGGACCCCCTGTCCAGAAGCCAAAAGCGGAAAAAACAAAAATTGGAAAAAGCGATACGAAAGATAACCGAAATATGGCAGGC
The DNA here is from genome assembly GCA_011391835.1 of Desulfobacteraceae bacterium. Classification (GTDB taxonomy): domain Bacteria; phylum Desulfobacterota; class Desulfobacteria; order Desulfobacterales; family JAABPS01; genus JAABPS01. The sequence goes on along the minus strand of JAABPS010000292.1, from coordinate 3,737 downwards.
AGTTTCCTGCTGGAATTTCCGGATCAAAAGCAGAAGCGCAATGCCACCAAAAGGCGGCGAAAGGAAATCGGATGGAAAGAGGAGAGGAAGAAAATGAAAAAAGGGAAATACAGGCCATGGACGGCGTGATGGATTAATAAAACGATTGACACAGGCTTTTAAAGTTGATACGAAGCTAATCCATTCAATCCTTCCACCCATGAACGGGCCGTTAGCTCAACCAGGCAGAGCACCTGACTCTTAATCAGTAGGTTCCGAGTTCGATTCTCGGACGGCCCACCATCAACACCCTTTTTATTACCATCATTCACAGGCTGAAATTCCAAAAAAACTGACTCTATGTGCAGCGCATTTCGTGCACGTCGTTGTCCTTAAGACGTACATAATAAAAAGTAGTTGACATGTATTTGACTCCATGGTAGCTATTGTGCTAAAAATATAACAATTCATACAAATCATACTTATTGGTTCCAGTACGTTGATGAAAAAAGGAGGAAATGATGAAAGGTTCACCGAAATTTTTCGGGAAGGCGCTGGTGGGAACGAAAGGTCAAATAGTCATTCCCGCTGAAGCACGAAAGGCCCTCAATATTAAGCCGGGGGATAATGTAATGATTGTTTCCAGCCCTCTCCATCATGAAAAAGTGATCAGCCTTATTCCAGAAAATGAGTTCAACAAATTTTTACAGTTGTTAGAAGGTCATTTAACAAAAATAAAAAAAGAAATTTCTACGAAAACAAAAGGTTAAAACAGGTATGATTCCCCATAAAAATGAGAATTGTTGTAAACAAATATCTTATTCTCTCGTCTCATATATAAACATACATGAGTCAACAAAGAGATAATGAGGGACTGGTCGTCGAACAAGGATCACGCTTTTAAAAAAAAGAGGAGTTTGTCGATGCGGATAGCTTTAAGAAGTTCTGTAATTTTACTATTTGTAAGTTTTATTTTGACCGACGCTTATGCCGATGAACCCATGACGTGGGAGGACTGCGTTCATGAAGCAGGCAACAATCATCCTGATCTTATTTCATCATCGGAGAAGCTCAAACAGGCGCGGGCGGATAAGATAATTACTCAAAGCGCCATATTGCCCCACATCAGCAGCGAGATGAACAGAAATAGAACCGGGATAACGGCGAAGAACGAAATAACCGGAGTTACCACCAGCATTGTCAACGATACGTATTCCTATGGCATAAATGGAAAGCAGTTATTATTCGATGGCTTTAAAACATTCCATGATATCGGAGCCGCTTCAGAAACCATCAAGGCCTTCCACTACGACTATGCGGTTGCCTCATCCAATGTCCGGCTGAGTTTAATGACGGCGTTTGCCGGACTTCTGCGCGCACAGGAACTCGTATCTATTACAGAGGAAATAGCTTCGCGCAGAAAACAAAATCTGGAGCTGGTCACATTACGTTACGAAGCCGGCCGAGAACACAAAGGTTCATTATTAACCGCTGAAGCAGATCTGGCTCAGGCTGAGCTTGAGGTTACCCAGGCCAAACGAAACGTTGCATTGGCACAACGGCAACTCACCAAAGCATTGGGCCGGGAGAAATTGACGCATGTTAGCGTGACGGGAAATTTCGAAACCGCGGATACGGATCGGAGCCGGCCGGATTTTGAAAAGTTAGCGGATCATACCCCTTTTTTAAATGAACTTATTGCCAGGAAAGAAGCGGCGCGATTCGGGTTTAAGTCGGCTAAGGCCGATTTTTTTCCTGAAGTTTATGTGAACGGTTCTTGGGGCAGAAGCGCATCCTATTGGCCTCCGGACGGAGAGCAATGGTCTGCAGGGGTCAGCCTGTCTTTTCCAATAATTGAAGGAGGAAGTCGGATAGCGAAAGTTTCTAAAGCCAAAGCCCAGTTGAATCAGGCTCAGGCAGATGAACGGAGCGGTCGGGACAGCATCCTTTTTACTTTAGAAGAAGCTTGGACTGAATTTCAGAACGCGATAGACAAAATAGTGGTACAGCGAAGATATCTTCAGGCCGCTGAAGAACGGGCAAAGATAGCCAACGCACAGTATTCAACAGGGCTTATATCGTTTGATAGCTGGATCATCATTGAAGATGGGTTGGTATCTGCTAAAAAATCCTTTTTAGATCACCGGGCAAACATGCTGGTTGCTGAAGCAAATTGGATTCAGGCAAAAGGAGGACTATTGGAATATGAAAGATAAAAGGAAAAAGATTTTTATTGGTCTGTTTTCCGTTGCTGTTATTCTCTTTATTTTATTGATAAGACATAGAGGAAAAGATGATACACAGGAGATTGTCACCGAAATTCGCCCTGTGTATGGAAGCATACAAAACCAGATATCAACGACAGGAGGGGTTAAGCCCCAGAATCGACTGGAAATAAAACCGCCTATTGGCGGAAGAATCGAGGAAATCTTAGTAAAGGAGGGTGAGAAGGTAAAGACCGGACAGATCCTTGCCTTGATGAGTTCAACGGAGCGGGCAACACTTTTAGACGCAGCGCATCTTCGAAACGCAAACGAATTAGCGTACTGGAAAAAAGTGTATAACGCAACGCCTCTGATTGCACCAATTGACGGAGAGGTGATTGTGAGAGCGGTTGAGCCGGGACAGACCGTCGTTGCTTCGGATGCTGTTATTGTTTTGTCCGATCGTCTCATTGTTAAGGCAGAGGTCGATGAAACGGATATCGGAAAAGTAAACGTCGGCCTGAAAGCCATCGTGAGTCTGGACGCGTATCCGGAAATAAATGTGGAAGCAAAAGTGGACCATATATCGTATGAATCTACGGTCATCAACAATGTGACTATTTACGAGGTCGATATCCTGCCGGAAACGATTCCCGATGTTTTTCGATCAGGGATGAGCGCGAATGTTCAAATAATAACGGAAAGCAAAGATCATGTGTTGCTCATACCGCTTAAGGCAGTCGTAAAAGATAAAGACGAAAACTTTGTTTTATTGAAAAAGGGAAAAGATGAAACAGTTCAGCAGCAGATTCAACTCGGGATTTCGGATGATGTGAATGCTGAGGTGGTCTCCGGATTAACAACCAGTGACATCATTATCATGACAACAATTAAATATTTACCCAAAGAAAGTAAAGAATCTGGTGGGAATCCATTTGTGCCAAAATTTGAAAGGAAAAAGAATTAAACGTCTGGATGAACAGGTCAACATGATTGAATTAAAGAATATTACCAAAACCTATTCCATGGGGGCAGCGAAAGTTCATGCATTGCGCAATGTATCGTTGAAGATATCGTCCGGAGAATTTGTTGCGATCATGGGACCTTCAGGTTCCGGGAAATCAACACTTCTTCATATGCTGGGTTTTTTAGACAGGCCGGATTCAGGGAAATACCTGCTCATGGGAAAGGATGTGTCCGGCTTTTCCGATGATGAGCTTGCCAGCCTGCGAAACCGTACGGCAGGCTTTATTTTTCAGCAGTTTCATTTGCTCGCACGGATGACGGCCTTACAAAATGTCGAATTGCCTTTAATTTACAGTGGTAAAAGGGAACTGAAACAAACAGCGGCTGAGAAAATAGAAGCCGTGGGGTTATCCGACAGAGCTTCCCACAGACCCAATGAGCTTTCCGGAGGCCAACAGCAGCGGATTGCTATTGCCCGCTCACTGGTGAATGAACCGATGATTATCTTTGCCGATGAGCCGACTGGGAACCTGGACACAAAAAGCACAGAAGAGATTATTCAAATTTTAAAGAGGCTGAACCAGCAGG
>JAABPS010000291.1 GCA_011391835.1 Desulfobacteraceae bacterium | reverse complement strand
CTCCATTTAAAACATAATTCTACCTTTTCAACTTAAGCGGCAATCCGCTGACTATAAGATAAACTTCATCGGCAATTTGAGCGACCTTTTGATTAAGTTGTCCGGCCAGATCCCTGAAAATTCTCGACACGCTGTTGCCCGGCACGATCCCCATACCGACCTCATTAGAAACGATAAAAATAGAGGATAGATCGTCGGAGCAGCGCAAGGAATGTCGAATATTCTGCAAATCATCAACCAGCGTGTTGATTGTTTCGACTATCTTCGTGTTCATATCTGACGTTTTTGCATGCACCCCCATTACGTTGGACAACCAGAGGGTCAGGCAATCAATTAGAATTACCTTATAAAATGCGCATTTAGTTTTCAGCGTTTCGCCAATTTTTATGTGCACTTCAGCGGTATCCCAGTTCTGGCCGCGCTCTTTCCGGTGCATTTCAATCCGCGCCTTCATTTCCGCATCAAGCGGCTGCGCCGTTGCGATAAAGAGTTTTTTGCCCTCGATCTTTTCAGCTTCGTAAAGGGCAAACGAACTTTTTCCGCTTCTGGCGCCGCCGATAATAAATATGATCTTGGGTTTGCGTTTATCTGAATTTATTTCCACCGGAACTCCTTCAGTGCCTCAGTACTAAGTTGGAAGTCTGACACTATTTCCAACATACATTGGACACATGATGTTTACAAACGGTTTAAAAATCAAAACGCATTCCGGCGAGAATGTTCCTCTCCGGAGAAGGATACCATGCCTTTTCCTGCGGGAACGAAAAAAGACTGATAACTCCGTATTCTGAATATTTTTCGTTCGTTATGTTATTAATGTCCATAAAGACCGTGAATTTTTTCCACGGATATTTTAGTTTGAGATTAAAAACCAGATGATCTTCCTGCATGTCGAATGTGTTCTCAAAATCGCTTAGATAAGGCCGTTCACCGATATAAATGCCGCTTACCGACAAAGAGGCTCCCTGCCAAAAAAGCACAGCTCCCAGGGTGGCCTGATGGTTGGGTACATCAGGGATATCCTTGTCATTGAAACTGCCGCCCCGGATCTTGGCGTGGGTATAGGTATAACCGGCATTTAATGAGAGCCATTTAGTTATCGCGGTACTAAACGATATTTCCACACCGTCCCGTCGCGTTTCCCCGTCCATATTGTCATTTCCTACAATGCCAAAACCTTTTGACGTGGGATTCAGAAAAATTTCATCAACGGTGTCCAATCTGAATATGTTCAAATGCGCGTAACAATCAGTATTGAAAAAGTATCGCACTCCTAGTTCATAATTATTCGACTTTTGAGGTTTTAGCTCGGAATTCACTGTATTGGTCATGAAGTCGAAATATTCATCAAGCACGGGATATCTGAAGCTCCTGGCAAAGCTGAAATAGGCATATGATTTTTTATCAAACGTGTAGTTTATTCCAGCAGAGTAGGCACTCTCATCTGCTGAAGTACCATCGGACGACAAAGGAGGGCCTGGTGTCTTAAAGGGATCGAAATCAAAATCCGCCCTATCATAACGATATCCCGCAGCCAGGGAGAGATTCTTCAGCGGCTTGAAATCATCATAGAAATAATATCCATAATTTTTTCTTTTCAGCTTAAACTTGCCCAGCGAGGAAAACGGGGGATAATATGAATCATTCACTATATCTTCAGTGATATCTTCATAATCAAAACCGGTGGAAAAGTTGTTGGCCATGCCCCACACTTTGTTTTTTAAGACCAGCCGTGGTGATAATGATATCGTATTTATTTCAGTATCGGCAGTAAAGTTTCCGCCGGTAAAAGAAGCAAAGCTGGAAGTGTCTCTTTTCCTGTAGGCCAGATCAAACTTAAAGACATTATCTCCAAGAAAGAAAAATTCCGAGCCTCCTTTAAAATAGTAATCCTCGGTTTCGGCAAAATCGTTCGGATTGATCGTGTCCTTTCGGGATATGTCCGCCGCAAAATCACTTTCCTTTAAAGCCCCGGGCAAGCCGGTATCATCTTTATGGTAACCTGTACTGAAATTGAGTTTTAAGACGTCTGAAGCATAATAGTTCAGGTTGAGTCCTAAATCTTTGGCTTCTTGTTTGCTGTTGTCCCTATAGCCGTCCGTGTCCAAATAACTCGCGGAGAGGGAATACGATAAATTAGTTATGCTTCCGCTGACATAGGCATCGCTTTTATACGTGTCATAACTTCCGGCCGCAGCTCCAAATCCGGCTTTAAAGCGATCTCCTTCCTTTGTGATAATGTTGATGACACCTCCTGAGGCATTATCGCCATAAAGGACGCTTCCCCGTCCCCCCCGGATAATTTCGATTCTCTTAACCCGGTCGAGCGGTATCTGAACCCAGTCCGTTCCGCTCAGGTCCGCCTGGTTGATTCGCCGGCCGTCAACCAGAACAAGAGTGTTCAACGCTGCGGTTTCGCCGAATCCCCGCAAGTCCACGGTATAGGAGCGGTGGCTTCCATTAATATCGCTGACCTTTATGCCGGCTTGGGCCCTCAGAAGTTCCGGTATATTCTGGGCGCCGGAATTTTTGATGTCCCCATCTGTAATGATCGTCACATTTGCAGGAATGTTTTGCACTTTTTCGTCGTAGCGGGTGGCGGTAACCACAACTTCCGGCAGTGTGGCCAAATTGCCTCCTTCCTTCTTGTCTGTCTCTGCCTGGCTAATCCCCGCAAAGACTAGAGAAATAAAAATAAATTTCAAATACTTGAACATAATACTTTCTCCTTTCCCAAATTAAAAAAGTTAATCTGGGTCCGGGCATAAAAAAACCCGGACCGAAATGAATCGATCCGGGGATTTCCCATTTTTATCCTCTGATCAGACAGAATACCCCGGTCCTCGGAGGGCATTCACAAATTCAGGCAGGTTTTCTGACTTACGGATCATCCTACTTGCCGCACCTTCCCGGACCATGAAGCAGCCAGTGGTTTAATGCGGTTTTCGTCCCCGATTACAGCGGCGGGCCCGTCCCCGATTTTAACGGGGTTCCCTTTTTATTATCTCAATAAAAGCACCTGAATGGTTATCTCTGTTATATATTTTAATTTTCAAAGTCAATAAATATATATAAAAAGGGTTCAAGGGTTCAAGGGTTCGAGGATTCGAGGATTCGAGGGGTCAGGTGCCACAAAAACATTTCCCCAAAATGAGAGTTTTGGATTGACTTGCCAAATGAGATGGGCGGCTGTTTATCTCTTCAGTCTTCAGTCTATCTTACTTCAGCCTGTTACACAAAGCGGAAATCTAATTTTTTACTCCCATAAGTCTTCCCGGCACAGGAGTTACGCGCGGGAATCTGCCGAGAGGGCTCTCATCGACCAGCAGCGTACATCCGTAAGCCGCTTCAAGTGTTTGAAACTTCAGCACTTCATCGGACGTTCCATGGCACACAATCCGGCCATCCTTCAAAAGGAGCAGAGTTTTTCCGTACATGGCGGCCAGATTCACATCGTGCGATACCATGACAACCGTAACATCCCTTTCTTTCTGCAATTTTTCCATCAGGTCCATGATCCGGGTCTGGTGGGCAAGATCAAGAGATGCCGTAGGTTCGTCCAGAAGGATGATATCCGTCTCCTGGCAAATCGCCCTTGCAATGAAAACCCTCTGACATTCACCGCCGCTTAACTGGTTCATTCTGCGATCGGCAAGAAGATCCAATTCCGTAAATTTCATGGCCTGTTTTGCCGTCACCAGATCTTTCTCTTTCTCCAGGCCGAGTATTCCCAGATGTGGCGAACGCCCCATCAGCACCACTTCAGATACTGTGAACGGAAAATCGACAGGAACCGTCTGGGACACATACGCGATTTTCCGGGCCAAAGCCTTGCGGGTATAATCCTCTATGGAATCTCCGAGCACATCAATTCTGCCGTCTCCGGGGCTTATAATTCCTGCAAGCAAACGAAGTAAAGTAGTTTTACCTGAGCCGTTGGGACCGATAATTATGAAAAAGTCACTTCTTTGAATCTGAAAAGAGATATCTTTGAGGACGGAAATCTTTCCGTACGAATAATTAAGATTATTGACGGCAATTACCGGGTTCATCGGCCTGACCTTTTGAGTAAATAGATAAAAAGCGGCGCACCGATCAGAGCAGTAATGACACCGGCCGGCATTTCACCCTGAGAGGGGAGAATTTTTGCCAACAGATCACAAACAACCATGTATG
>JAABPS010000032.1 GCA_011391835.1 Desulfobacteraceae bacterium | reverse complement strand
GATCTGGAAAGAAGAATTTAAGCACGCCTTTCCGATGGAAGATAATATGTATGTTAATGAAAAGGCTGAGCATCTTCCATTCCTGGTGTTTTGCAACCACTGCGAAAATCCGCCCTGTGTCCGGGTGTGTCCTACAAAAGCTACGTTTAAAAGAGATGACGGAATTGTGATCATGGATTTTCATCGGTGTATCGGGTGCCGGTTCTGCATGGCAGCCTGTCCCTATGGATCCCGGAGTTTTAATTTCATGGATCCCAGACCTTATATCGAAGAAATAAACCCTGAATTTCCCACACGGACAAAAGGTGTTGTTGAAAAATGTAATTTCTGCGCTGAACGTCTGGCTGTTGGGAAAATGCCCGCGTGCGCTGAAGTTTCAAATGGTGCGATTGTGTTTGGCGATCTGAGTGATCCGGAGTCCGAAGTCAGAAAACTGTTAAAGGAAAGCTATTCGATCCGGCGCAAACCAAGTTTGGGAACAGGTCCGTCGGTTTACTACATTGTATAACGTATAATAAGTTTTTTTACTGATAATTCATAATTCGCGCAAATGAGGTGGTTATGTTAGAAACCGCATTAAAAGGAAATAAAGGATACTGGGCATGGGTCATGCTTCTGCTGGGTGTGATCGGTGCCGGTTTTTTATGCTATTTATATCAGTTTATGTTCGGCCTTCAGATAACCGGAATGAGCCGTGATGTATCCTGGGGATTTTATATTGCCCAGCTAACCTTTCTTGTGGGGGTGGCTGCCGGGGGCGTTATGCTGGTTCTGCCGTATTATCTCCACGACTATAAGGCCTTTGGGAAAGTGACCATTGTCGGAGAGTTTGTCGCTGTGGCGGCTGTGTCCATGTGCATGCTGTTTGTTCTGGTTGATCTTGGCCAGCCCATACGAATGCTTAATCTGTTTCTGCATCCCACGCCGAACTCTGTTCTTCTATGGGATGCAACGGTACTCAGCGTGTATCTTCTGCTAAATATCGTTATTGGATGGAAAGTTCTTGAAGCTGAAAGGGCTGCAGTGGCCCCTCCCAAGTGGGTAAAACCGTTAATCTATATTTCAATTCCCTGGGCCTTTACCATCCATACAGTTACAGCATTTCTGTACTGTGGCATTCCAGGCAGAGGATTCTGGCTGACAGCCATACTCGCACCGCGGTTTCTGTCTTCAGCGTTTGCCTCAGGACCTGCGTTTGTCATTCTCATCTGCTTTATCCTCAGGCGATTCACAGCATTTGAGCCCAGTAAAAAAGCCATTCAGGCGCTGGCCAAAATTGTTACCTATGCTCTTATTGCCAATGTTTTTTTTATGCTCTGCGAGGTTTTTGTGGTCTTTTACAGCCAGATCCCTGAACATATGGATCATTTTAAATATCTATACTGGGGTGACGGAATCCTGGTTCCATGGATGTGGACATCCGTAGCACTGATGGCCATCGGTATTATTCTCCTGGTAAATCCTATTACACGAAGCAATGAATTCATCCTGGGTATTACCTGTGTTGTAATTTTTGTTGGTACATGGATTGATAAGGGAATGGGTCTTATTTCCGGTGGTTTTGTGCCGTCTCCCCTTCATTACTATAACGAATATATTCCGACATTGCCTGAACTGGCAATCAGTGCCGGAATCTATGGGATCGGGTTTTTTATGATAACCGTCCTGCTTAAAATAGCGGTATCGGTAAAAGAAGAGGCTGGTACAGCGGCGTAAGTAATATACAAAAATTCTTCAAAGAAGGGTCTTATTCATGCAAAGATGAGGCCCTTTTTTTTATTTCTCAGGCAGGTGGTTCAATTTTTTCTTGACAAAATCCTGGGTAAATTACATATTATCTGATTTTTAAATAAACTGTATCTATTTATATGGGTATATTTTTGGAGGAACACATACATGTACGCTATCGTTGACTCAGGCGGGAAACAGTATAAGGTTAAGGAAGGCGAAATCGTTAAAGTCGAGAAGCTGTCCGGAAATGTGGGCGATACTGTTTCGTTTGATAAAATTCTCATGCTTTCTGACGGAGAGAAGGTGAATGTTGGTACGCCGCTTCTTAAAAAAGTGGCTGTAAATGGCCATATCGTTGAACAGGACAAAAACAAAAAGATCATTGTTTTCAAGTATAAGCGGCGTAAACGATATCGCCGAAAACATGGCCACCGTCAGCAGTTTACAGCAGTGAAAATTGACAGCATAAAAGCATGATATAACTTCTTGAATTTATTGATACACATTGAGGTTTGAAAAATGGCACATAAAAAAGCAGGTGGAAGTTCCAGAAATGGTCGCGACAGTAATGGCCAGCGTCGGGGTGTAAAAATTTTTGGGGGTCAAAGTGTCCTGGCTGGAAATATTCTGGTTCGTCAGCTGGGAACAAAAATTCATCCTGGTAACAATGTTGGATTGGGCAAAGATTACACTCTATTTTCGAAAATCGACGGCATTGTGGCTTATGAAAGGGTGGGCCGCTCCCGGAAAAAAGTCAGTGTCTATGCTAAGTGAAATTCATTGATGAAGCGATTATTTATGTTAAGTCCGGTGATGGAGGCCGCGGGTGTGTTAGCTTCAGGCGTGAAAAGTTTATACCCCGTGGCGGACCCGACGGAGGAGACGGCGGCAAGGGAGGCGACGTCCTTTTAAAGTCTTCCTCCCAAAAACGAACTCTGTATGAATTTAGTTATAAGAAACAGTATCACGCCCGTAACGGTTCCAGCGGGTTGAGCAGACAAAAAACAGGAAAAAACGGAGCTGACCTCGAAATAGAAATACCCATCGGCACACTCGTCAAAAACGCTGAAACTGGCGAATTAATTAAAGATTTCACAGTACCCAATGAATCTTTCCTGATCGCAAAAGGCGGGATCGGCGGGAGGGGTAATACCCGATTTAAAAGTTCTACCCATCGAACGCCACGATTCGCCCAGCCAGGAGAGCCCGGCCAATCCATTACCCTCAAGCTTGAGCTTAAACTCCTTGCTGATGCAGGTATCATCGGAATGCCCAATGCAGGAAAATCAACTCTTATCCGTGCATTTACCTCAGCAAGGCCAAAAGTTGGAAACTATCCTTTCACGACGTTAACACCGAATCTGGGTGTTGCGCAAACATCTTCTGGGAAGTCGTTTGTTGTGGCAGATGTTCCGGGATTAATTTCTGGTGCGCATAAAGGAATTGGGCTTGGCATCCAATTTTTAAAGCATATTGAAAGAACCCGTATTTTAATCCATCTGATTGATGTCTCAATCATCAATAGCGACAACCCTCTGGAAGGATATCAGGCGATTAACAGTGAACTCAAAGCGTTTAGCGAAAGCCTGTTGGAAAAACCGCAAATTATTGTTTTAAATAAACTGGACCTGCCCGATACCCGTCAAAAAGCCAACGCGTTCCAGAATGCATTGAAAAAAGAAAAGATTCTATGTATTTCTGCAGCAACGGGCGAGGGTATGAATCGCTTAATTGGCCGGATTGAAACCGAACTGGAAAAACTCAATGAAGAAGAACCCACACATACAAAATAACACCATCAAACGGGCAGTGATAAAAATTGGAAGCGGTGTTCTTACCAAAAATGATGGATTGAATTTAAAGGTCATTCAATCCATCAGCAGACAGATATGCCATCTCATCGATACAAACATGGAAATTATCCTGGTAACCTCAGGTGCGATGGCTTCTGGCGTTCAAAAAATCGGACTTTCACGAAGACCGGATGAAATACCAAAACGACAGGCTGTTGCGGCAGTGGGCCAGGCAGGGCTGATGATGGAGTATGAAAAAGCGTTTGGGCGTTTTAAGAAAAATGTTGCCCAGATTTTGTTAACCAGCGATGATTTTTCCAATCGGAAACGATACTTGAATGCCAGAAACACCCTCTATACACTTCTGTCCTGGAGGATTGTTCCGATTATTAATGAGAATGACACCGTTTCAGTGGAAGAAATAGAATTCGGGGATAATGATAACCTTGCTGCAATGATTGCTCTGCTCATGGATGCAGATATTTTAATTAATTTAACTGATACGGAAGGGCTCTATACCAAGGACCCGCGCATAAACCCCGATGCAGAGCTCATTCCGGTTGTATCGGTCATTCATAAACATCATGAAGAGATTGCCGGAGGTATTCCCGGGCCATTGGGCACAGGGGGAATGCTCAGTAAAATCAAAGCAGCAAGAAAAGTAACGGCTGCCGGCATTCCCATGTTTATTACCAAAGGGGAAGGGCCAAATGTCCTCCTAAACTTTTTTGCCGGAAAATCGAACGGAACGTTTTTTAAGCCTGTGAAAGAAAAGCTGGCAAACCGTAAATGCTGGCTGGCTTTTTCGTCAAAACCCAAAGGAGCGGTTATTGTTGACAATGGCGCTGCCAGCGCCATTGTAACAAAAGGCAGGAGCCTGCTTCCCATCGGGATTATTGATGTCAACGATGACTTTCAGGTGGGCACCCCTGTGGAAATTCGAGACAAAAATCATCATACCCTGGGCATCGGACTTGTCAATTACAGCGCTGCTGATATATTGAAAATCAAGGGGTTAAATTCAAGCCAGATAAAGAAACGATTGGGATACCAGCCTTATGATGAAGTCATACATAGGGATAATTTGGTTATCATCACCGAAGAATAAACCATTCGCCGACAGTATATGTTAAAAGGGGGAAATATGTCTATTGAGTCAACCATAACAGCGATAGCCAAGCAGGCACGAACTGCTTCAATAGAGATGGCGAAATATTCTTCGGAAAAGAAAAATAAAGCACTTCGCCACCTGGCAGAAGATATAGCCCAAAATGCAGCGCATATTATCACAGAAAACCGAAGAGATATAGAAAGTGCCAAAGAAATGGGACTTACAAGTGCGATGATTGACCGGTTAACCATCTCGGATTCAACCATCGAGTCCATGGTTCAGGGCATTAAGGAAATCATACAGCTTGAGGACCCTGTGGGCTCAGTGATAAAAACATGGATACGGCCAAATGGGTTGCAGGTGTCGAAAGTGCGCATCCCGCTGGGTGTAATCGGTATCATATATGAGTCCAGACCCAATGTGACCATTGACGCTGCAGCCTTATGTCTCAAAGCGGGCAATGCCGTAATCCTTCGGGGAGGATCAGAGGCCTTTTACTCCAATCAAGCGTTGGCCGGCATCATCAGCGATGCATTGCATAAGACAGGCCTTCCGGAAAATGCAGCTCAGGTGGTTCCTGTAAAAGACCGATCCGCATTAAACACACTCCTCGCGCAGGAAGAATGTATTGATCTGATTATTCCCCGCGGAGGTGAAAGTCTCATCCGTTTTGTGGTTGAACATTCAAAAATACCTGTTTTAAAACACTATAAAGGCGTATGCCATGTGTACGTGGATCTGGGAGCGGATCATGCCATGGCGGACGATATCTGCTTTAACTCAAAAGTCCAACGTCCGGGTGTTTGTAATGCCATGGAAACCATGCTCGTTCACGAGAACGAAGCTGCTGCTTTTCTTCCGCGTATGGCCAAACGGTTTAAAAAGGCCGGTGTTGAAATTCGGGGATGCGACAAAACCTGCAAGATTTTACCGGATGCTAAAAAGGCGACTGAAGCGGACTGGCCGGAGGAATACCTGGATTTGATTCTTGCAGTGAAGGTTGTATCGGATATAGATCAGGCTATATCCCATATATCTACTTACAGTTCCAGCCACACGGACGCGATTATGACGTCGGATTATGCACGCGCAAGAAAATTCGTCAGAGAAGTTGACTCCTCTGTGGTTCTGGTAAATGCGTCTACCCGTTTCAATGACGGAGGGCAGTTAGGGCTTGGCGCTGAGATTGGGATTAGCACATCAAAGCTGCACGCTTTTGGGCCCATGGGCGTGGAAGAACTTACAACCAGCAAGTTTGTCGTTTTCGGAAGCGGACAAGTAAGAGAATAAAGGGTCTGGCTGAATTTTAAACGGATGCGTATGATTTCATTTACTGTGGTAAAACGAACAGGTATAAATGTATGCGAGTAGGCTTATTTGGCGGCACATTTAATCCGGTTCATAATGGCCACCTTCAGGTAGCAAAAGAGATAAAAGACGGTTTTCCTCTGGATAAAATCATCTTTATCCCATCGGCGATTCCCCCGCACAAAGAGACAGAAACTGTGGCAAATGCCGATGATCGCATGAATATGCTCCGTATTGCATTATCGGATAATTCTCTTTTTGCACATGCCTTTGAGATTTCTGATGTTGAGCTGAAGCGCAATGGGCCTTCGTATACAATTGATACGGTTCACCATTACCAGTCAACCATGGCGGGCAATAAACAGTTCTATCTCATCATGGGCAGGGATGCCTTTTTTGAAATCGATACATGGAAATCGTATATGGATCTATTTGATATAATTTCTTTTATCGTCATGTCCAGGCCGGGCAGCAACTCGCCTGTGAACAGCGCTTTATGTGAACCGCTTGAACGATATATTCAATCCAATATATCACCGCACTATGAGTATTCCTCGCTGGAGAAGAAATATCATCATCCGGATAAGATGCCCATCTATTATTATCCTGTAACGCCCATTGATATTTCAGCAACAATGATTCGAAAATTACTGAAAAATAAAATGCCGGTTCACTCACTGCTGCCATCCGGTGTGGAAGCTTATATTAAATCTAAAGGACTTTATACATGACCCGAGTATCGGTTCCACCGCTTGATCCGCCCATTGATGATTACATTCAGGCCGCGCTGGGGAAAAAAGCAATGAACCTTATCGCACTGGACGTCCGGGAGTTAACATCGTTTACGGATGTTTTTATCATCTGCAGCGGATCTTCCAACAGGCAGGTAATGGCCATTGCTGAACATATCCATTTAACTCTTAAGACGCATGGTATCCGCCCGCTCAGCATCGAAGGAATGAAGGAGGGGCACTGGGTTCTGCTCGATTATGGCCATGCGGTGATTCATGTATTTTATCAGCCGGTTCGTGATTTTTATGACCTTGAAGGACTCTGGTCAGAGGCAAAACAACTGCCCATAGATAAAATAAAAAAAACAGGTACCAGAAAAAAACGGAGTTAAGGTGCTGTGGTGAAATGATTCTCTGCCGGAGACAATGCCCATGAGTAAAACCAACACCAGGCCCCACCTGCTGATGATTTTAGACGGGTGGGGAATAAATCAGGAAACAAAGGGAAATGCTGTGAAACTGGCAAATACGCCGATACTTGACAGGCTATTCGAAGAATTTCCAAACACACAGCTTTTATGTTCCGGTGAAGCGGTTGGGCTCCCGGAAGGCATTATGGGCAATTCAGAAGTTGGGCATCTAAATATTGGTGCCGGCAGAGTTGTTTATCAGGACCTTTTAAGAATCGATGCAGCCATCCGGGAAGGTAGTTTTTCAACCAATGCCACCTTGAATCATATTCTTTCGCGTGTAAAAGAAAAGGGGTCTACCCTTCACTTAATGGGCCTTGTTTCAGACGGCGGCGTTCACAGTCAGCTTGCCCACCTCTTTGCCCTGCTGGATATGGCAAAGGAAAACGATGTCACTGTCTGCGTGCATGCCATTTTGGATGGCCGGGACACCCCGCCGGAGAGCGGGGTTGAATACATTCAGAATCTCCAGACATACATGGAAAAGGTCGATCACGGCAGTATTTCAACCATCTGCGGCCGGTTTTATGCAATGGACAGAGACAACCGGTGGGAGCGTATTGAAAAGGCTTTCCAGTTGTATACGCGTGGAGAAGGCATTGTTGAAAAAAATCCAGTAGCTGCTGTTTTAAATTCCTATGCCCGGAAAGAAACGGATGAATTTGTAAAGCCGATTGTTATACGAAATGAAAATACTACAAAAAAAATCATCGATGGAGATGGCATCATCTTTTTTAATTTCAGAGCTGACCGGGCAAGGGAAATTACCAGAGTATTTACTGATCCTGACTTTACATCTTTTAAAAGAGACCCTTTGCCTGCACTATGCGAATATGTCTGCATGACTCTTTATGATGTGTCGTTTCATCTGCCGGTTGCATTCCCGCCCGTTCACCTGGATCAGATTCTGGGTGAAATCATCAGCCAGCAGGGGTTGCGGCAACTGCGAATAGCCGAAACAGAGAAATACGCCCATGTAACCTATTTTTTTAATGGCGGAGAAGAAGCGCCTTTCGCGCACGAAGACCGCTGTCTGATCCCGTCGCCCCGTGATGTGGCCACCTATGACCTTAAACCGGAAATGAGTGCGTATGAAGTGACCGAAGAAGTTCTTTCTCGGATAAAGAGCAATCCGTATGATCTTATCGTTCTTAATTTTGCCAATATGGATATGGTGGGACATACCGGTGTATTGGATGCCGGAATAAAGGCGGTCGAAGCCGTCGATACATGTGTTGGCAAAATCATTAAAGAAGTGCGGACTCAAAAAGGTGTTGCGTATGTTACCGCAGATCATGGAAATGCGGAAAAAATGATTTCCGACGATGACGGTATGCATACGGCCCATACAACCCATCCGGTGCCGTTCATACTTGTGGATGATTCATCCAAAAACATTCATTTGCGAACCGGCAGTTTGTGCGATATTGCGCCGACGATTTTGCATGTCATGGGTATTCAGCAGCCTAAAAAGATGACAGGGGCCACACTCATTGAAGCCTGATCTCTGATAAATTACTTATCTGCCCATTTTACCATTAATTACCCCCACTATATCCTGTGCTTGGATTTGCCTTGACATACAAGGGCCTAATTTTCTATACTCCAGCTCAAAAAGCGCGTTCTTATCAATCAATATGTTGACATATTAATAGGTTATATTAAAATAAGAGCATATTCTTCAACATCTTTTTTCCAAAAAGATCCTTTAAAAAATTCGTTTATTAAATTGGCCTGTCAAATATAAATTATATCTCCCTGAGGATTAAGGCGATGATTGAAGAAAAAATCCAAAAGAAAGCTTTTAAAGTGGGTAATTTGCATGATACGGATGATGATGTAGCATATTGGAAAAGCCGCAGTTACCAAGAACGAATCGAGACCATTGAATTTTTAAGAAAGGCCATGTTCGGACATGATCGAGTTTCCGAAGGACTTCAAAGAGTTCTTACGATTGCTGAACTCAAAGGAAATTGAATATCTCATTGTAGGAGGCTACGCTGTAGGTTTTCATGGCTACCCACGTGCTACCGGAGATCTGGATATTTGGATTGCCATTAAGAAAAAAAATGCCTCAAAAATGGTCAATGCATTAAAAGCCTTTGGATTTGACCTTCCTGAAGTAAAAGAAGAATTATTTTTAGAAAAAGAAAAAGTGATAAGAATGGGATATCCTCCAATGCGGTTGGAAATAATCACCTCTATTGATGGCGTTCTTTTTGAGCCTTGTTTTAAAAATCGTGTCATTGCGAATTTGGGGGATTTGAAAGTAAATTTCATATCCAAGGGCGATTTGCTAATCAATAAAAAGGCCAGCGGAAGACCTCAAGATCTGGTTGACTTTAATAAACTGCAACAATGAACGAGCAAAAAAACAGGAGAGGTTGATTGGGTAAGTACATCTGAATTTCCTGCTCTTTATGCTATATTTTGTCCATCATCCCTAAGCGTCTCTTATAGCAGAAATCCCCGAATTTGGCCCCCTGAATTACCCCCACTATATCCTGTGCCTGAATTTACCTTGACATACAAGGTCTGAATTTTTTATACTCCGGTTCAAAAAGCGAGTTTTTATCAATAAAATTAAATGTATCGAAGACAGTTGCGGAAAATTAAACGTGAAGTGCTTCTTATGAAAACCCTTAATCAAGGAGATATTGTATGAAGAGAAAAAGATATGTGATGTTGATGGCTATGGTTTTGCAGTTAATTATACTCATTCCAACAACCCATTCTGATGCGGCTGACGATACAACGGTCAAAATAGCTCTTGTAGCTGATCCGGAGACCATTATTCCTTTTGAATGGAGATCTCAAATTGATCTGCCTGTTATGTCATCCGTATATAATTCTCTGGTTACTATCGCTGACCCTAAAACAAATATGAGAACACGAGACCTGGCTGAATCGATTACCATTCTGCCGAATAAAAAAGATATTAAAGTCAAACTTCGTAAAGGGCCTAAATTTCATAATGGAGATCCCGTTACAGCAGAGGATGTGAAATTTTCGGTGGAACAGGTACTAAATCCGATAAACACGAACGCGTTGATCGGCTTTTTTGACTATGTGGAAGCCGTCGACGTCGTTGATAAATACACGGTCATTTACCGATTTTCTAATCCGTACGCAATGTGGCAGGAAACCATGTGGATTGGCATCGTCCCGAAAAAATATTATGAAAATGTGGGCAAAGATGGGTTTCGTGAGCACCCGGTGGGATCCGGACCGTACCGGATTGTCGATCGAAAAATCGGCGAAAGCATCATACTTGAAGCGGTAGAAAATCATATCGACTATAAACCGGATTTTAAAACAGTGAAACTGTTGATTGCAACGGATCCGGTTACCCGAACAGCGATGCTTGAAGCGGGCGAGGTTGATTTGATTTACGATGTTCGGCCGCACGAAGTTGAAAAATTAAAAATGAGAGATCATATCAAAGTTAAAAAAGTAACAGTACCGAGTCTTTACTACTTGTCGGTCAAACCCTGCATTTATCCGATGTTAAATGATATTAAAATCCGCCAGGCGATCAATTGTGGTATCAATCGACAGGAAATTATCGATAAGATATATTTAGGAGAAGGCTTTCCAATTTATATGTGGGCGAATCCGGGAGAGTTGGGTTACGATCCATCGTATACAGTCGAGTATAATCTTGAAAAGGCAAAGAAACTGCTGAAAGAATCGAGTTATAACGGCGAACCGGTTTTAATCGCATATGCCAGCATCATGCCAAATGCTCGCCTGGTGGCCGAAGTCGTTCAGAACTACATGAAAAATATCGGGTTTGAAACCAAATTGATGGAAATTGAATATGGAACCTACCTGACCTACTGCAGGAACAAAGATAAAAGAGCAGGCCATATGGCGTTGTCGTTCTTTACGATTGATTATGATCCGGGGCTCCGATTGATGATGTCCATGATGTCTAATTCTCAATACGGGTACTATAAAGACAGACCCGTGCAAAAGGAAATGGATCGATTAATCCTTGCCCAGGGAGAAGAGATGAACATGCAAAAACGCAAAGAAATCTTAAAGAAGATTCACGCAATCAACAAAGCGGATCCGGCACAAATTGTGTTGATGGGATTAAATCAGATTTACGCAATGAATAAAAAGATAGACTTTGATTGGAATGCAATGACACAGTATATGCGAAGTTTTGAAAGAATAAAGCGCGTTCAGAAATAACTCATAACAGTTTTGGCAAATGCCCATACATCTTTCAAGAAATGTATGGGCATTTTTTTATAGAACCGGATTACTTATTTGCCCATTTTACCATTTCCGAGGAAAATACGATCAGAAAATCTGGTAGCACTGATTCTTGTGTATCCATGCACATCGTTTTGAGCATTTCCACATCACCCTCCAAAAGAATACATCGCCATCTTGTATTTGCTTTATAAACTTTCTTCAATATGTAGTCATTGAATACACGTTTTAATTCCGGCATGGATTTTGCCAATGCAATTGCCTTTATCCTTAACGGAAAAATATCAAAAAACTCATGGCAAAATCCATATACCGCATACCGCAGGCGAAATCCTTACGCCTCATCCTACCATCAGTGTGTAGAGGATCATTTTGAAACCTTTGAACAGGTCTATGACGACCGGTTTCCCAGACAGTATGGTTTTTTCCGTCCTTATGTAAAACAGGTAATTTATCGCTATCTTGATTGCGGCATTCTGCATAATGGATTTGCGAGAGTCAAATGCAGTGAATGCGCTCACGAATACCCGCTGGCTTTTTCATGCAAACGTAGGCATTTCTGCCCGTCCTGCCACCAGAAGCGTGTTGTTGAATTCGGCGATTGGTTGATCGGCGAGGTCGTAAAAACGGTTCCGCACAGACATATTGTATTTACTATTCCTAAAATTTTGAGAAGGTATTTTTTTTATGACCGCAAGCTGCTTTCAGATTTTAGCCGGTGCGGATGGAAGGCTCTTAAAGAATTCTATACACCCATTGGGAGAAACAAAGAAACAATTCCCGGCGCGGTTGTCGCGATACAGACCTTCGGAGATTTTCCATTAGCCTTTCATCCTCACTTGCATATTTTAGTTGCGGACGGATGTTTCCATAAAAATAGTTTGTTTTTCGTATCTCCTGCGATTGATGGCGATCTCTTATAGCAGAAACCCCCTGAATTACCCCCACTACATCATGTACCTGGATTTGCCTTGACATACAAGGTCTGAATTTTTTATACTCCGGTTCAAAAAGTGAGTTCTCATCAATTCAATTCAATTATATCAATGATAGGTGGTAATAATGTCCATTAAAGATCTTCTCAGATCAAAAAGAACAGAAATTCTCCAGATTGCTGAAAGACATGGAGCTATAAATATCAGAATTTTTGGTTCAGTGGCAAGAGGAGAAGATAATGAATCAAGCGACATTGACTTTCTTGTCGAGATGGAGCCTGGTCGAAGTCTTATGGATCATGCTGCGCTCCTTCTCGAATTACAGGATTCCCTGGGGCACAAAGTTGATGTAATAAGCGATCGCGGCATAAAACCTAGAATACGTGATATTATACTAAAAGAATCGGTATCCTTATGAGAGGCCCAAAAGACCGTTTGCTCGATATGCTGGATGCTATAACAAATATTGAGAGATATGCATCTAAAGGGCGCGCAGCTTTTGAAAAAGACGAGTTAATTCAGAATTGGTTTGTTCACCATCTTCAAATTATTGGTGAAGCAGCCTCAAAATTAGATAAATCATTCCATCAATCCTATTCTCAAATCTCATGGGCGGAAATAATTGCGATGCGCAATATTCTGGTACATGATTATTTTGGAATTGATCTTGAAGCAGTATGGGAGGTTGTTGCCCGAGATTTGCCAGAACTAAAAATTCACATAAATGAAGTAATAAATGAATTATAGCCCCATTCTATTCTATCCCCAAATTCCTTAAAAACCAGCTTTCCTCCGATATTGCCAGCGAAACCAAAGTGCTTGATTCGCTGGAATGGCTGGTCCCGCCAGTGGCGGGATGCTCTCATGTGCCGAACAAGGGCGAACAGATGGTTCACTACTATGGGCAGTACAGTCCCGCGTTGCGCGGGAGCGCACGGGGCAAACGGAAAAAGCAAAAAAAAGGACGAGTTGATTCCGTATATCTTAGAGACAAATGGAGTTTCCAAAGAATCCAGAAAAAAACTGGGCACGGCTTATTCAAAAAGCCTAT
>JAABPS010000031.1 GCA_011391835.1 Desulfobacteraceae bacterium | reverse complement strand
GGGAGGAATACAGCACCTGCGATTTTATATGCGTTGCTCCATATTTTGAAAAAGGATAATGATCCGATTCTATGTGTTTTTCCGGCTGACCATGTCATTCATCAGGCAGATAAATTTCTCAGCATACTGAAATCTGCAATTCATCTTGCAGACAGCGGGCACATTGTTACCTTTGGCATCACCCCTCATTATCCGGAAACAGGGTATGGATATGTGGAAGGGGGGGATGCAGTATCTGACGGAGCTTTAATACTAAAAAGATTTATTGAAAAACCGGAACTGTCCGCAGCCACAGCATATGTGAAAGCCGGAAATTTTTTCTGGAATAGCGGCATGTTTGCGTTCAAGGCCTCCGTTATGCTTGAGGAATTCAGGATGCATCAAAAAGAAATGCTTATTCAAATGGATCAGATGATGGCTACCGGCCGTTTCCCCACCAAGGAGGAATATGAATGTCTTCCCGACATTTCCATAGATCATGCGATTATGGAAAAGACAAAAAAGGGGGTAGTTCTTCCTTCGGAATTTGGATGGAGTGATATTGGATCATGGAAATCGCTTTACGATTTTCTTCCAAAAGATGAGCACCATAATGTTATCGATGGAGATGTGATAGCCAAAGATACAACACACAGTTTTATTATGGGGCGTAAACGGCTGATCGCCACAAATCATATCAGCCATATGATTGTTGTCGAGACACCGGATTCTGTTTTTGTTTCGGATATTGATCACAGCCGGGATGTTAAATCCATCGTTGAGAAGCTGAAAGAAAAGGGTCGAAAAGAGTATCACAAACACAGAAAAGTCAATTATCCGTGGGGGAGCATAACCCTTCTGGAGCAGAAAGAGGACTATCATGTATCGCGGATGATTATCTATCCGAGCGCTGTAGCTGAAGTGAATGTGGACGATTCCAGCCTCAAACGGCTGGATGTGATAAAAGGGAACGCTGAGATTTTAACTCACAACGAGACGTGTTTATTATCGCAGGGAGAATCAACGGCCATCTCCGGAAATGAACGGGCAACTGTAAAAAATGCCGGCGATGGGAATCTTTATATTATTGAAGTGTATATAAAGAATTGAATGTGTAATTCACGGAAGGAGTTTTATAGGAAATGAAAGTACCGTTACTCGATCTTAAAGGGCAGTATGAAACCATAAAGGGGGATGTTCTTCGCGTCACCCAAGAAATTTTTGAGAGCCAGCATTTTATTCTGGGCCCAAAAGTTGAGACGCTTGAAAAAGAGATAGCCGCGTATTGTTGTTCAAAGTATGCGCGCGGTGTTTCATCCGGAACTGATGCGCTTATCATCTCTCTGATGGCAGCAGATATTGGATCGGGTGCAAGCGTTATTACTACGCCATATACTTTTTTTGGAACCGCAGGATCGGTTGCGCGTGTGGGGGCACGTCCTGTTTTTGCAGACATTGATCCAGATACGTATAACATTTCTCCGGATAGTATTGAGAAAGTTATTTCTGCCATGTCAACGACCGAACGAAAGAAGCTGAAAGCAATTATGCCTGTCCATCTTTACGGCCAGTGCGCAGATATGGATCCGCTCCTTGACATTGCTCATCGATACAACCTCATTGTCATTGAGGATGCGGCTCAGGCTATCGGGGCTGAATATAAAGAAAGACGCGCGGGATCCATGGGTGATTTTGGATGTTTCTCCTTTTATCCGTCAAAGAACCTGGGGGCTTTTGGTGACGGCGGAATTGTTACAACCCATTCGGATGAGTATAATGAGACCATGCGTATTCTCCGGGACCATGGCCAGAACCCGAAATATATTCACCAGTTCATTGGCGGGAATTTCAGGCTGGATGCGCTGCAGGCGGCCATTGTTTCTATCAAGCTGAAGTATCTTGATTCCTGGTCCCAGGCGCGCCAGGAAAATGCGAAAAGATACCGTATTCTTTTTCATGAGGCGGATCTGGAGGATAGGGTTCATATTCCTGTAGAAAGGGAAAACCGGCATATATATAATCAGTATGTCATCCGTGTAATGGATAAACGGGATGAATTGCGTGCGTTCTTATTGGATTGTGAAATAGGAACCGACATATATTATCCTGTGCCCCTGCATCTTCAGCAATGTTTTAAATACCTTGATTACAGCACAGGGGATTTCCCTGTTTCGGAGATGGCTGCAAGTCATACACTGGCGATTCCCGTGTATCCTGAGCTTCAAGAGCGCCAGCAGGTTTATGTGGTTGAAAAAATAAAGGATTTTTATTCTAAAAACATGTGATTCCATTTTCTGAATATACTGCTCGATTCAGGACGCCCGGCTACATGGAACGCCCTATGCGGCGTGTCTAAGAAACTATTCTCATTGACACATTATCATCATTATCCTATATTTTCTAAATTGCTGTTATCTTAGACTTCTTCAAAGGAGGTTTTCATGAATCTAAATGACGCTCAGACACTATGGACAAGCAATCTGTTCTATTTGCTCCTGTTGATTGCTATCGCAGAAGTCTTTCTTTATTTTGCCCGAATCCCTGCGCATCGGTCAATATTCTCCCTTTGCCGGTTGCTGCATAACAGCTTTCGATTAATGGCGCACTCTGTTTTGCTTGCAGAAAAAAGAATGATCCAGAGAAATAAGGAGGTGCTGTTAACTGCGGGTCAAAAATCCGCTGAAAGGCTGATTGAACAGGAATTTAACCGGGTCGATGCAGTACTGAAGCGTGATCTGGGAGGGTTTCCCGCTATTCAACGGGCTTTGGCGGATAGAATTTCACATATTGACGAAAATTATCTGGAAAGCTCTGAACTGGAGCCTCCCCCGCCGGTATGGGTGAATGCGGTTAAATCCGTGGCAAAAATTTCATCCGGCGGTGATGCCGCAGTGGCCAACATTTTAAATGAGATTCACAAAACCACAGAACATCAATTTAAGCGATCCATTGATGAATATCGTAAGTCAACATCGGTTCGTCTATCTAAACTTACAAAGATCGCACCCGACTGGCGTCAGGTGGCTGAGCTGTTAAAAGACGTCAGCAAGAAGTTTGACGGATTGAATGATCGCGCCAAGCTCTTAGACAACCTGATGAAGGAGTATAGAGATAATCGCGCTAAAACCGATAAAGCAGAACGGATGCTTTCTTCATCATCCATTACTCATTTTTTTATTTCTGGATTTGTCCTGCTGGTGGCCATTGGCGGAGCCATGATCAATTTCCAGCTCATTGCCCTGCCGATGTCGGAAATGGTTGGCGGCGGCAGTTATATCGGCAATTTGAAAATTGCCAATGTAGCGGCTATGGTCATCATCCTCGTTGAAATTGCCATGGGCCTGTTTCTGATGGAATCTCTGCGGATTACCAACCTGTTCCCTATCATTGGACAGATGGATGATAAAATGCGTGTCCGCATGATATGGGTGACAGGTATTATTTTATTCATCCTTGCCTGTATTGAATCTTCTCTGGCTTTTATGCGGGATCGTATTGCAGCAGACCTTCATGCGTTAAGACAGTCGCTTGCTGATGTGGACATGGACCAGCAGGTGACCAGTTTTATTCCAACGGTGGGGCAAATGGTCATGGGGTTCATTTTGCCTTTTGCCTTGACCTTTGTGGCCATTCCTCTTGAGTCTTTTATCCATTCGTCCCGAACCGTTATCGGCATTCTCCTGGCCGCAGGCATTCGCGCGTGTGCCTTTGTACTTCGTTTACTTGGGAATATATTTCTTTATACGGGCGGGCTCATCATTGCTTTTTATGATATCCTCATCATCCCATTGCTGTGGATAGAAAATGTACTGACAAAGAAACAGGAAGGTACAAAAAAGGCAAAGGAGAAGGCATGATGAAAAAGACATGGATCCTTTTTATTCTTATTACAGCCATTGGTATAGCTGGATGTTTAGATACCACAAGTCATTCGCAGGCAATTTTCATGCTGCTGGATACATCTGGAACCTATCAGCACGAGATTACTAAAGCGCAGTCCATTGTGAACTATCTTCTGGGGACACTTGAATCCGGAGATTCATTTGCTGTCGCCCGAATTGACAGCGCCAGTTTTTCAGAGAAAGATATTATTGCGAAGATGACATTCGCCGCACGGCCGTCTGTGTCAACCCGGCAAAAACTGTTGTTTCGAAAGGAATTTGATGCATTTATTGGCTCTTCAAGCAGAAGTGCATTTACGGACATTACCGGCGGGATTATCCAGGCTGTAGAATACTTGAATGAGACGGGCGCCGGGGAAAAATATATTCTCCTATTTTCAGACTTGAAGGAGGAGCTGGTCGAAGGCCACATTCGTAATTTTCCTTTGGAAATGACAGGGTGCAATGTGATTGCGCTAAACGTCACGAAGCTTCGCAGCGACAATATTGATCCACGAGAGTATTTTAAGCGGGTTGAAGAGTGGAAAAAGAGGGTTGAAGCGGGTGGCGGCAAATGGAAGGTGGTCAACGATCTTGAGCGGTTTGATTTGATATTGGGCAAGTAGTCAACTATCTCTTGTATATTGTTTTAGTGTTTCTTCGTATGCTTCCATCACTTCTTTCTGAAGAAGATATCCCTCATCGCTGTATCGCGGCGAGAAATGAAACGGCGTGAGCTGTTTTACGCCGGCTTTTCCTGCCAGGCGGCCTGCCTGCCGTGCGGTAAGATGATGCTTCTGTCCGGCGATTTCTTTATGTTTTTCAAGAAACGCGGCCTCGATGAATAGATGGTCTGAATCTTTAGCAAACTCAACAATTTTTTTGGCGTTGGCATCGCTGTAGGCAACATCGACGATGTAGGTTATCTTTTGACCTGTGGTGATGAGCGCAATCTTATCTTTAAGCTCTCCGAGGACAAATTGACTCTTTTTGGGGTTTTTCTTTCCGTATTCGATTTTAAAGGGTGCGTCCAGATCTACTTCTTTATATAGCGCCTGTTTAAAATCCCGAATCCATGGGCCTACGTCCAGTCCTAAACTTTTCAGATTATCTTTTAAGATATTGATATGAAACCGTTCTTTGATGGAAAATCCCAGGCAGGGGATTCCATGATCAAGCTGCACCGTTGAAACAGAGAGTCCATGTTCATCCAGCAAGACGCCAGTAAACGGCTGTTTATCAGGTGTTTGTCCGGATGGGGCAAAACCTTCCTGACAGATATATTGGCTGGTTAGCAGATGTTTTGGACGAACTTCAGTGATATGGAGAACAAATTGATTCTGGAAATTATTCACAAGATTCCATGAATATCCGGCGAGTTTTCCTTCTACATTTTTGATAAAGCCTTCCGGGCCATATAAACTGAGATGTTTCTCGCGGCCAAGAAACAGGCGCAGCAGCCGTTCAAAGCCCACAAAATGATCCATATGGGTATGCGTAATAAATGCGTGGCTTATTTTAAGAATGTCTTTGGTGGAGATGGAATGGATATCTCCCAGGTCAAACATGACGGCGCGGTTTTCAAAAAGAAAGGGAATAAACAGGCCGGGGTCATCAAACGGGCCGTTGATAAGCCTTGGATGAAGGGCGGGGCGCATTTATCCAGGAATAAAATGTTTTACTTGGTGATTTATGGTTGAATAGATTTCTTCATCTGAACCAAAAATATCGACAATATCTTTATGATTCAGCAGCTGTTCAACGATAAAGGCTGTTACATACAGACTCACGATATTTGGCTGCTTTACAAGATTTCTCAACGGGGCGATCTGGTAATCCACATCAAAATCTTCAGCACGTGTCAGCCTGTCAAGACAGTGGTTGATCTGTTCTTCCAGTGAGTTTTTATTGGTTGTTTCAATGAGGTTGTTTTCGATCAGTTTCATTGCGATCGCATTGGACAGGGAGTTGCTGCAATCCCTTATGCTGTTAATCGACTGCCTACGCGCATGTTCTTTGGATGATTCTATTTTTGAAAGAATGCTGGATTCCCGGGTGCTGGGTCTAAATACTTTTGCCATGGTCATTGTCCTTCTTGGAAATAGTTCTACTTTCTATACGATTGATTTCTTTCTTTGATGGGCATAATAATGGCAACCTGTCAGGATTGCAAGGAAAATATTTGCCCAAATTGATAACCTATTGAACAATTTTCTCATTTTTTATCAAAAATCCGCTGATAGTATTTGTTCACCGGAATTCAAGGATTCATGTTCCAGTCTGGGCATCCATGATAATAAGCTGGATGGATTGACTGCCATTCCATCGATTCCACCGTAACTGGAAGGCAATTTTCTCAAAATGGTCTATGGACTCAAAGCCAGATTCTATATTAAACCAGATGGCATTAAAGCTCTTGTTTTTCTTTCCAGAATTCTGATGCAGACGCATCCGTCTGTGGTTTTCACCCACTATACTGGATGATACCACATGGACATGCCGAGAGATAAACACCGGTTCCGGGTTGCCGGAACCAAAAGGTTTTAATTGTTCGATTTCATCTATTAACGATTCTGAAATATCATCAAAGTCAATTTCCAGATCAACCTGCAATAAAGGAACAAAATCTTCAGGTTGCGTCATGTTCCGAACAACATCTTCAAAGGCTTTTTTAAATGGGTCAAGTTTTCTGGTTTCAATTTTTAGCCCTGCAGCCAGGTTATGGCCGCCAAAGGTATTCAGGCAGGATGCACATGACTGTAATCCTTCAAACAAATTAAAGCCTGGAATACTCCTGGCCGAGCCTTTTCCTATATCATTTCTGATGGCAAAAAGAACAACAGGCCGAAAATATTTTTCCACGAGTTTTGAAGCAACAATACCCAGAACACCTTCATCCCATTTTTCATCTGCCAGAACCAGCGAGTTGCTGCAAAGTATCCGGGGATTTTCATTCAAATATGTTTCAATATGTTCAAGTATTGTTTGTTCAATCTGCTGTCTTTTGACATTCATTTTATTCAGAGATTGAGCCATATCCATGGCCTTGCCGGGGTCTTTTTCAATTAAGAGTTCAACGGCAACCTTTGCATGGTCGATTCTTCCAGCAGCGTTTAAACGGGGCGCAAGTTTAAAGGCGATGTCTTCTTCTGCCACAGAGGATTGATTGATCTTGGAAGTTTCGATCAACGCGATGATACCAGGGCGCTCGCTATATCGAATCATATCGAGTCCTGTTTTTACAAATATTCGATTTTCACCGGTTAAAGGGACCATATCCGCCATGGTACCAAGGGCGACCAGATCCGAAGCTTTTTTCAGATTCGGTTCAGGGATGGTTTCCCAAAAATCCATATCCCGCATGTGCTTTCGCAGGCAAATCAGAACACAAAACGCCATGCCGACACCGGATAGATCGTGAAAACAGGAGTTGCAGTCATGCCGTTTTGGATTGACTACCGCTGAAGCGTTTGGCAGGTTTTTTGAGATATTATGGTGGTCAATGACAATGACATCTATCCCTGCCTTTTGTGCGGCTAAAATTGCATCATGGCTGGCTGATCCGCAATCGACGGTGATAATCAGGCCTATTTGATTTGGAATTGCAAATTCTGTGATATGGTGGGTCTGAAGTCCATACCCTTCATTCTTTCTGTGCGGAATGTAATAGTTCGTATCTGCTCCTGCGTAAGTGAAAAATTCAAATAGAATGGTTGTAGCGGTAATTCCATCCGCATCATAGTCGCCAAAGATTAAAATTTTTTCCTTATGGTCTATTGCCGTGTAAATTCGTTCCACTGCTGTATCTATATCTTTGATTTCAAAAGGAGAACGGATGTTTTCCAGGGAAACATGAATAAACGACAAAGCCTGTTCAGGGGAGTTGATGCCCCGGTTGACCAGAACCGATGACAGGATACTGCTGAATCTTAACGTGTTGGAGATGCGTTCAATGGTTGGGATATCAGGTGTACGAATGTTCCAGCGTTTTTTCATTACAGCGCATATAGCGTATTATTGAACATGGAACAATATGAATTTGTCCATATTAGGGGCTGCGATTCTTATTGAAAAGGGGAATAGGATAATGATAGATATTCCCAACATGATGATTTTCAGGCAAAAACAGTGCGCTGTTGAACAGATGGAGATTGCATAATAAGTTTTAAAATTTTGTGTTGATAGATAACATTATGAAATAAAAAGAAATAATCTGGCATTTGACTCACGTGGAAACGATAAAGCAGGCATATCGTGTTGACAGAAAAGAAATCAGCTTTCTGCGTTTCATATTTGAGGGATATGATGGGGTAGCGGTTATAAAAACTATTGATTCTCAAAAAGGCATCATATTGCTTTATATTGCTCCTGGATGTGAAGATGATGCAGGTATGATTTTAAAGGATCTTCAAAAGGAGATAGTTATGGAAAGGCTTCCTCTTGAATCGTTTATGCCCAATGATCTGGAGTTATAAGGACAGCCGAGTGATTTAGGGCTGATTTATTCAGTGACGCAGTATATCAAAACAAGTGAATGGTAAAATATAACTCGATTTTTATTGATAGATGATTATGATAGATAGAAAATTACTAAAAAAACATCATGCAATCAATTGATAAAAAATACGTATACATCAATACCATCGGCTGTCAGATGAACGTATATGATTCTGAGCAAATGATACAACATCTTGAGCCAATGGGCTACACAGCTTCTCCTTCGTTCGAAAAAGCCGATTTGATCATTGTCAATACGTGCACCATCAGGGCCAAGGCAGAGCAAAAAGCATTTAGTTTTCTTGGGCGGCTTGCAAAGATCAAAGAAAAGAAACCCGACATGATTATCGGCGTGGGCGGATGTATCGCACAGCAGGAAGGGAGAAATATTCTGGAACGGGCTCCGTTTCTGGATCTTGTTTTCGGCACACATGCCATCCAGCGTCTGCCAAAGCATATTGAAAAAATAACATCAAAAAGATGCCGCATTGTTGATGTTGAAATGGCGAGCGAAATTGAAGAGCTGGAGTTCGAAAAATCCATCATTCCCATGCAGTCTGCTGAAGGAGTTTCCCGATTTGTTACCATCATGAGAGGGTGTGACAATTATTGTACTTATTGTATGGTCCCGTATGTCAGAGGAAGGGAGATGAGCAGGGATCCTGAAATTATTGTCAAAGAAGCCAGGATGCTGGTGGCATCCGGCGTAAAGGAGATTTTTCTTCTGGGCCAGAATGTTAACAGCTATGGGAAGAAAGAAGGCCTGTGTTCATTTCATGAACTGCTTTCACGAATCAATGGCATTGAGGGGCTTCTACGGATCAGATTCACCACCTCTCACCCAAAGGATCTTACTGAAGATTTGATGAGATCATTTGCAGATCTTGATAGATTGTGCCACCATATTCACCTGCCTGTTCAATCCGGATCCAATGATGTTCTGAAGAGGATGAACAGAAGATACACAAAAGAAGTATATATAGAAAAAATCAATCAGATTCGAAACATTTGTCCGGAAATTGCAATAACATCTGACATTATTGTCGGGTTTCCAGGTGAAACAGAAAATGATTTTAAACAAACATTAGAGCTGCTGCAACTTATTGAATATGATGGGTTATTCGCTTTTCAGTACTCTGACCGGCCCAATGCTTCAGCATCCGGGTTTCCCAATAAAATTTCAGAGACTATCAAGCAAGACAGATTAAATGAACTGCTTGAATTCCAGGGGCGTATTACAAAAAAGAGAAACAGGGCATTGATAGGGACCATTCAGGAGGTTCTTGTGGAAGGGTTCAGTAAAAAAGAGACGAAAAACAGCCCTGCCAGAAAGGATCCGGATTATCAGTTGACTGGGCGGACATCCACGAACAAGATTGTCAATTTTGTGTGTGATGATACGTCTATGAACTATCGGACAATGATTGGCCAGATAGCCAGTGTGCGGATTGAGAAGGCCTTTCCGCATTCCTTGTGGGGGAAATTGGATAGAATTGATTTAACATTAACCAAAATAAAAGGAGAGGAAAGTTATGCTGCATAAAGTGAGCATAGCCGGTTTGACAATAGATACAGCATCAAATACACCGATTATCATACTAAAAACAGAAGAGGATGACCGGTCGATCCCCATATGGATAGGCCTGCTCGAAGCGACTTCCATTGCCTCGGCCCTTCAAAA
>JAABPS010000030.1 GCA_011391835.1 Desulfobacteraceae bacterium | reverse complement strand
AAAACATAAAATTTGACCGCCCAATGACGCATGATCTTTTTAAAAATTTTACAGATACCATCCATACATCTGTATCCAAAGTGGAGGTCTGTGATTTAAAGGATAATACCTTTTATGCGAGGATCTATTTTACGTCTGAAGAGAAAACATTCAGCATAGATGCCCGGCCCAGTGATGCCATCGCACTTGCGCTTCGGTACGAGGCGCCTATTTTTGTTGATGAAAAGGTTATTGAAAAAACAAAAACCGGAAATGATATCGCAGAAATCCATGATAAAAGTGAAGAAGGGAAAAAATTTGCAGAATATCTTGCGAATCTATCCCCAGAAGACTTTGGGAAATATAAGGTTTAGGCCTCTGGGCACCTCCTCCCTTTATGTATTTTCCTGTATTTTCATTGGACAGGGGTTTGATATTTTTTAGTGTCAGTCCTTCATAGTCATTAATCCTCTGAGATTTAAGCCGAAAATAATTCAATACGAACAATTGATGGCCTCAGGTGCGTATTTTTTTGATTCGTTTTAAAAATCGATGGAAAAAGAGAATTTAAGGCGATTTTGCGAGATCCTGCATTTTTAAACCTTGGGTTGAGAACGTGTAGCTGCTTTATATATTTGAAAATATTTTAAATGGCTTGCATACAGAAATTAAGCAAACATTTCTTTTCTGCTTCAATAAATAAAATAAAATACAGATACTTAGAAATTGTTCATAAATAAAAAACAAACTGTCAATAATTAGGGTTGACAGCAGAATTGCTTTATTCTAAATACGCCCAATATTTTTTTCTGAAGCCGATAATCCTTGGGAAAAGAAAAAAACCTATGTTTCGCTATATCCTCTAATTTTCGTCAACTATTTTACTATGTAACAGTATGGTTGCATATTCGTGAAGGGGATTGATGATGTGTCATATTTTAGTCATTGATGATGAAAAACACATACTCGAAATGATTGAAATGGCCCTAACGAAATTTGGGCATGATGTGGAAACCGCTGGGGATGGACAAGAGGGAATCCGAAAATTCGATGAGAAGCGATTTGATCTGGTAATTACGGATATCAAGATGCCTCTTTTAGACGGCAATGGGGTGCTTCAACATATTCGAAATTCTAAAAGGCATGAAACGCCTGTTATCGGCATATCGGGTACTCCCTGGATGCTGGAAGGGGCAAATTTTGATGCTGTCCTTACAAAACCTTTTTTGATCAAAACACTCGCTGATTATATCCGAAATCTGGCAACGATACCTTACGGTGGATCTCCTGCGGGGTTAAATGCGACATTATCCTGAAACTGGCATTTAATACGTAAATAGCCCGTCTTCATAAATCATTATCTTCCTGCCGGATGAAAGTGTGGCTTTCACCCGTTTTTTTTCTGTGTTTACAATATCCCAGTGCAGAGCGGAATCATTAAAACCGAGTTTTTTCTTCATTGCTTTTGTTAATTTTTTTGGGTTTCCTGCGTATGTGTCTGAATAAGATGCGCCCAGGGCGATGTGGCAGTTTCCGAATTTTCCGCCGTAGTTTTCATCAAAAAGCGTGTTGGCCATAAATCGGTTGATGGTTGAGAACCGTTTGTCCGTCAGTGAAAATTCACCAATCCGTTTTGCACCCTCATCCATCATGATCTGTTGTTTGGAAAAGTTTTCTCCTGCCTGAGCAGTTATCTTGATTGCGGATCCTTTCAGGAATTCTACCCTTATATTTTTTACGAAATTGCCTGTTCGATAGGATGGCTGGTCGGCATAGTAGATCCCTTTCGTTCCCCTCCAGTCCGGAGACGTAAACAACTCAAAGCTGGGAATATTATGTCCTGAAATGCCAATCCATCTCCGTTTTTCTCCGAGTTTTATGTGAAGATCAATATGTTCCGATTCAACGTGAAGCGTATCAATATTCATTCTGTACAGCCATTGTTTGATGGTTGCTGCACTGTCAAAAATAGTCTGCCATTCCTTCACAGGATTTGTTTTATTCAAGAAACAGGCGTTAATAATCTGGTGTGTATATTCCTTCATGGATAGTCCGGCGTGATGTGCCAGTTCTTTGGTAGGAAGCATACACAGTGTCCATCCGAAATGGCCATCTTCTTCCCGTTTGACCATCAGATCTCTTAACTGCTTTCTTGAAATGGCTGCCTTACTGATTTTTTTAGGATCGATATGGCTCAGATGGGTGATGGATTCCGGCGCGTGCAGAAAGATACTTCCATTGACATGTTTGATAAGTTCTTTCTCTCCAGGCTGCAGGAATGTGAGTTGCGTAT
Source organism: Desulfobacteraceae bacterium (assembly GCA_011391835.1). Taxonomy (GTDB): domain Bacteria; phylum Desulfobacterota; class Desulfobacteria; order Desulfobacterales; family JAABPS01; genus JAABPS01. The sequence continues at coordinate 1,076 of JAABPS010000030.1, read as the reverse complement.
CACTGGCTATATCATAAAAATCCCGTTCCATAACAGATGTTGGATTTGAGCGAAGAACAGGATGCATGCCCATTTCTAATATTTTTACATTTAAGATTTCTGCAAGTCCAAGTGCCGGCAGGTTATACCGCACCATGATGATGTCATTTTTTTTAAATTTTCCAGTTCGGGCTTTTCCCATAGCCCATATAAGTACTTCAGCGTATTTTTCCAGTTGATCGTTTGTAAACATATATGTGATTCCTCCCGTGATTCGGTATAAGCGAATGCGATAGGCATACTATGGGTGATGACTGTCTTTCAAAAACCAGCTATGGTATTCGTCCTCGATAAGATGTTTTTTAAGAAGGCCTGATATAAGATCAAAAATTTCTCTGAGTTCCTCATCGGATAATCGCTTCACGATGTGCTGCATTAAATTGTCATCAGAGAATTTTTGGAGATAGTATATGATGGTACGTTCATCTGTTTCTCTATCAAATCCAAATGCTACGAGCCCCTGGTAGGATTCCACAAAATTATGAGAGTGAAGTGTCATAACAATTTACCTGGTTGTAATTAATAATAAACACGTATAAATAGATGAAATTATCATTCAAGCATACATAGTCAAAAAATCCGTGAGCGTCAACCCTGGTGTTATCAATTCAAAAAATATGAGATGGAATAAGAATTCCAGGGATAATGACCGGCAGTAGGCGGTGATGCGTTTTACAAGCAATTTTCTGCCTTGTTGCTATTTAAGGTGGAAAAACAGTTTTGTTGATTTCATTCAAAACTGGATGTAAAATAAAAACCATTTGCGAAGACCGGTAAAAAACCAACACGGCAGGCGGTGGGAGATTTCTTGACCCGCGCGCTCTGGAGTGCAGTGGACGCCGGTGCTGGCATGGGTTGAAACTGGCAATTTGAACAATTAGAGAGGGGACGCCATGGAAAAAATAGCTGCGGTGCTGATTGCTGCACATGCGATTGCGGATTTTATCTTGCAGACCGATAACCTGATTCAGCGTAAAAACAGGCTGAGGTATCTGATACTTCATGCCGGTGTACACGCTTTATTATCCTACATTGTC
>JAABPS010000290.1 GCA_011391835.1 Desulfobacteraceae bacterium | reverse complement strand
GTAAAAATTCAATGGCACATTTAACTTCTTTTAAAAAGCAAACTGGAACTGGATATAAAATCGCTATGCTTGGGACCATGCCGCCGTTAAGAGGCCTTAGCAGTTATTGTTTTGAACTCTCGCAAGCTGTTTCAAATTTATATAGAATTGAATTCCTGTCCTTCAAAAGCCTTTACCCGTCCTTTCTATATCCAGGAAGAGACTTAACAAACGATGACACATTTCCGACTATTTCCAATAATCGCCTTTCTGTAAAGAAGAATCTAACTTGGTACAATCCCTTGACTTGGCTTATTACAGGTCTATTTATAAAAGCCGATCTGCTGCATGCCCAATGGTGGAGCTTGCCCCTTTTCCCTGTGTACCTGTTCATCTGCCTGGGGTTTAAACTTCGACGGCTTCCTGTTGTTTTCACGGTTCATAATGTGTTACCCCATGAAAGACCTGCACTTTACTTAACGCTTACCCAATTTCTTTTTAAATTGGTCAATCATTTCATTGTTCACACATCCAATAATGCAGAGCAAATGGTCAGATATTATAAAATACCGAAAAATAGAATTAGTGTGATTTCGCATGGAACACTTGATTTTCATATAAAAGAACATTCCAATAGAAGCACGATTCGACGAGAGATGGGATTTGATGCATATCACAAGGTTATTTTGTTTTTCGGCACGATACGACCGTATAAAGGCCTTCCGACCTTATTAAATGCTTTTTCGCACGTATTGAAATTCATTCCTGAATCAAGACTTCTCATTGGAGGCAAGTTATGGGGGAAGTGGCACCCCTATGAAACACAAATTAAGTCTCTTGGAATAGATACTTATGTTACCACGTTCCTTGATTATATTCCATCTGGAGAGGTATATAGGTTCTTTATGTCATCTGACCTGGTGGTCCTTCCATATCATCATTTTGACAGTCAAAGTGGCGTAGGAACTACTGCTATTGCTTTTCGCAAACCCCTGATTGTTACGGATGTGGGCGGATTGCCTGATCTGGTGCCTGACAGGCGTTTTGTTGTTCCACCAAACGATGAATCCGTTCTTGCCAACGCCATACTTAACTGCTTCCGCAACCCTCATCAAATGGAGACTATGTCTATATCTGCAAATATAATTTCTGAAATACATTCCTGGCAAACTATTGCTAAAAAAACCTCCCAAGTATATCATCAGATATTGCAGTGTGCTTCAACTGTTGAGTGAGGAATTTTACATTGGGTTATCTTAAAGAGCTTTTTCCTAAAATGATTCGTTATCGTCTTACCCGTAATGGGTTCGTAAGTCCAGGTCGCCCCATGAACCTCACTTTTTCAGTAACAAATCAGTGCCAGTCTCAATGTAAAACGTGCCATATTTGGGAACTCTATAAAAAGCATTCTGAAAAACGCAAAGAAGAATTAAGCATCGCAGAAATTGATAAAATCTTTTCAACCATGGGACATATCTATATTTTTAACATCAGCGGCGGAGAGCCTTTTCTCCGTGATGATATTACTGAACTTATTGAATTGGCTTGTAAATACTTAACACCCGGAATCATTCATATTCCAACCAATGCCATCGCCGTTAATCGCATTGAAAAAAAGACAAAAAACATTCTCGCAATGCTAAAGGCTGACTATCCCCATATTCACCTGACGGTTAAGCCGAGTTTAGATCATATCAAAGAAAAACACGATACAATCCGCGGTGTGCCGGGTAATTTCAAAAAGGTCTTAGATATATTCCATAAACTTAAAAATATGCAGGCGGAGTTTCCTCAACTTCATGTGGAACTGGGCACTGTGATTTCGAGATGGAATGTTAATGATGTCAAAGAAATTTCAAATTATATTACCCGATTGGGTGTAGACAGCTATCGAAATGAAATTGCTGAACAGCGATCTGAAATGTTTAATCAGAAAAATCACATTACCCCATCAGCGGATGAGTACGAACGCGCGATTGATTATTTTGTTCATAATATTAAAACGAATATGAAAAATCACTCATATTTTAATCGGCTTACCCATGCATTTCGACTCGTATATTATGATCTGGCTATTCAAATATTAAAACAAAACAAACAGGTCATTCCCTGTTATGCCGGTATTTCTAACGTCCATCTAAGCCCATACGGGGATATATGGCCCTGCTGTACACTTGGATATGAAAAAAGCATGGGGAATCTTCGTAATTACAGATATAATTTCCCTGATCTTTGGAATTCAGCGGAAGCAAAAAATATACGCAAATACATAAAAAATAATAAGTGTGCATGCCCGCTGGCAAATCAGGCATATTCGAATATCTTGTTAAACACACCATCGTTGGTGCGTGTTTTGTTTTCCCTAATACTAACAAAATAAAACCAATAATTGTTATGTCCGATAACCGATCATCAATCCAGTTCAAACGGATTATTATACTTATACTGATTGTCATTACCCTTTTATTATTTCTATGGAAATCCATCTTAATTGGTCTGGGTAGCTTTCTCATATACGACGAAACCCCAATTCAAGCAGATGCCATTGTCGTATTAAACACCGGTGTCGAATACTACTCCAGACTGATTGAAGCAGCAGATCTCTATAATGAAGGATATGCGGATAGGATCATCATTAATGGCAATAGAAAGATGGACATCGAAAGAGAACTCGAAGCAAAAGGATATGAACCCTGCTGTTTCTGGTATGAAAACGGATTGAGAATTCTTGCCTTATATCATGTCCCAAGAAACAAAGTCATTCCTATTAGCGCTGAAGATGTGTATGACTCAACCGGTGAAGCAGAAATTGTAGGAAATTATCTCAAGAGTATGGGGGTTAAAAGGATTATTATTACCACCAGCAAGTACCACACAAAACGTGCACGTTTTATATGGAAAAAACTCTACGGTAATGATTTTTCACTAAAAATTGTTTCCGCAAAAACAGATCCGTTTGATCCAGAAGCCTGGTGGCAGGATAGCCGGCAAATACGATGGGTGCTGGCCGAATACGGGGCATGGATCTATTATTATTGGAAAAGAATAAAGGAAGAATAAATTTTGAAGTATTTAATCACAGGTGCAACAGGTTACATTGGAGGTCAAATGGCAAGGCATCTAAGTTCCAGAGGTGCGCATGTTTTATGCATGACACGAAATGGGAAAAAGATTGATGATATTCCTGCCATTGATGGGGATTTACTGCTACCTGAATCATTGGTGAATGCTTGTGATTGTGCTGACATAGTTATCCATTTTGCAGGTGCACTTGGCAGAGGGCTTAGTAATAAAATGATTCGTGAAGTAAATGTTAACGGCACTCTAAATCTCATCCGCTCTGCCAAAAAGGCAGGGGTTAAATATTTTCTTCACATTAGTTCAGCTGCTGTCGTTGGGCCAAGGGAAGGCGCACCATCAAATGAAAGAACGAAATGTTATCCTTTCACTGTTTATGAAAAAACAAAATATGAAGGAGAGTGCAAAGCGCTTGAATTGTCAAAGAAATTAAATCTACAACTTGGCGTCGCACGGCCAACGTTTACTTACGGACCCGGAGATCCGCATAAATTGCTCATGTTTAAATTAATCAAAAAAAGGCTTTTCTTATATATCGGAAATGAATGTTCCACAAACCATCCGGTATATATCGATGATCTTCTTAACGGTATAATGCTTATGCTGGAAAATAAACCAAATCAAAAGGTTTATATTTTAGGTGGCCCTAAACCTGTCACCAAAAAAAATTGGGCTGGAACCATTGCAGAGGAGTTGAATGTTAAGCCTCCTTTCATTAATCTTCCTGAAAAACCGGCTTGGCTTGTAGCAATAGTTTTGGAAGGTTTAGGAAAATTAATTGGCGTTGAAATGCCTCTGACCCGTTCTCGAATACTGGCCATGTCAAAAAATTGGGGAATGGATATCAGCAAGGCAAAAGAAGAACTTGGATATGATCCCAAAGTCGACCTTAAAGAAGGTGTTAAAAAAACAGTTTTATGGTATCGCCAAAACAAATGGCTTTAATACATTTAAACCGGATATATTCATATGAAAATATTTTTGACAGGTGCAACCGGTTATGTCGGAAGCCGACTATTACCGATTCTAATAGAAAATAATCACGATGTAACCTGTCTTGTTCGATCACCCGAAGGTTATATCCATAATGAGATTCTTAAACAATGCAAAATCATAAAAGGTA
>JAABPS010000289.1 GCA_011391835.1 Desulfobacteraceae bacterium | reverse complement strand
CGATATAAATCTGCCAAGAACGTTGTCGATGAAATAGAGCTGTTAAACAAAGAATATGGTATCGATACTTTCAGCATATTCGATATTAATTTTAATTCAAACCGCAAACGCATGGAAGAATTTACGAAAGAACTCAAGGAGCGGAATATTAAAAATATTAATTTTCAGTTCCTTGGCAGCGCGCACTCGCTTAGAAGAGATCTGGATCTGCTGCCGGAACTTCAGAAAATGGGACTGGGCTCTGTTATTTATGGTCTAGAAGTCTCAGACGAAGATGAAATGAAGAAAGTCGGTAAAAGGACGACTATTGCCGAGGGCAAAGAAGTGACCAATAAGTTAAGAGAAATGAATATCACATCGATCATGACCTGGATCATCGGGTTCCCGGATGATGATGCAAGGGGCATTAAAAAACGATATGCCGTGCTGGATGATATTGATCCGGATATCATGGCGCTTCGGATGATGCTGCCGGCTCCGGGTATTCCAATGTATGACGCGGTCAAGGAGTACTGTGAAGTTGATAATTATGAGTACTGGAATTTACATGAGCCAGTGGCCCGGACCAAACATCTTTCCAGAGAGGAGCTTGGCAGTATTGCCGCCTGGGCAAACCGGGAGTTTTTTTCATCGAAAAGACGAATTCAGAGGATTTTGGAAAATCCGAATATCAATCCTTTTCCATTGGCAATATTTAAGAGCTATATAAAGTCCATGGAAGATTATTCGAAGCAGGCGACCGCTCGTCAGGCAAGTTAATCAAAAGCTTTATCGTCCCTAAATGGTAGATTTTCTAATAAAGGATCTAAACTATCCGCATGCCTCTCAGCCCGCTGCACCCAGCTTTTTAATCTTTCATCATTCACTGAATATCCACGTTCAAAAGCAGCTTTTTCAGCGGCCTTTATGTATTGCCTGATTTGATTGCTTTTTAAGGGGGTCAGATCTTCGATTGACTCTTGTTTATTTTGAAGTAGTATTTTCAATCCGTTCAAGATTCAGCGCAGGATCAAAAAATCAGATGATGAAGAGAATGAAAAACATGTCAGGTATTGAAAACACCGTATTGTTTTTAAGGGATGATACAGGATAAGTGCTTAAAAGGCAAGGGGGAAGTGCAGTTCACCGGCTCACCGATTCATTAGTATCTGTGTGCCATTAAATAGATGGGTCAATCTCAAACAGTTCACACGTATTTTTCCATATCTGATCTGCCAGAGATTCGGGATCTTCTTTTCTTACTTGTGCGAGCTTCAGGAGTACGGATTTTACGAAGGCCGGTTCATTGCGGCGGGTTTTGTTTTTTTCAGGCGCAGGCGTCAGGTACGGAGCGTCTGTTTCAATCAACAGACGGTTTATGGGGATGTGAGGAACCAGCCGCCGGAGTTCAGTGCCCCGGCTTTCTATGGTGAGGACGCCGGTAATGCCAATGCAAAAGCCCAGGTCAAGATAGTGTGAAAGTTCATTTTTCGTTCCGCTGAAACAGTGGATCACCCCTTTTCTATTCTTTCCCGGATGTTCGTTGAGCATCTGGAGAAGCCGTCCTACGGAGTCTCTTTCGTGGATGATGACCGGCAGATTCAGGTTGTCTGCGATTTCAAGCTGCGCAAGAAACCATTTTTCCTGATCGTTTTTTGGGGAGAACATACGGTTAAAATCAAGCCCCGTTTCACCCCATGCTTTTACTTTAGGGCTTTTTGCAAGATCTCTAAGCGTTTCCAGTATGGAATCCGTGCAGTTTTTTACATCATGGGGGTGAACACCAACGGATGCAAAAATTCCTGCGCGGGATTCTGCCAGTAAAACTGCTTTCCGGGAGCTCTTTTGGTTTATTCCTGCGATCATCATCCGGACGACACCGTTATCTTCGGCAGATTTTATAACGTTTTCAATGTCCTTGCTGTAGATGGCGTCATCGAGGTGACAGTGGCTGTCAAATAGCTTCATGATTATCCTTTTGTTTTATATTGATATGGGCGTTTAGCACCGAAAAAGGAGAATTTCAATCTTTTTGCCTTGATATTGTTATATTTCGTTGATATGTCAGTCAACTTGGTTGAAAATGTATCCTATCGGGATAGTTGAATAAGTATAAGGAAAAAATTATTATATGGAGGTTATATATGTTTAAAATTGTAAGACGGGAAGAGATGGCGCAAGGGACGGTGATTTTAAATGAAATCGAAGCCCCTCTGATCGCTAAAAAGGCGAAGCCCGGCCAGTTTGTTATCCTTAAAGCCAATGAGACAGGAGAGCGGATTCCCCTGACTATGGCAGATGCTGATCCGAAAAAGGGCACGATAACGATAATTTATATGGTGGTGGGGAAGTCAACGGCCCTGTTCAAGAGCCTGAAAAAAGGCGAAGGTTTTCTGGATGTAATTGGTCCGCTGGGTGCTGCCACACACCTGGAAAAGGTCGGCAAGGTGGTATGTGTCGGCGGCGGAACGGGTGTGGCTGTTCTGCATCCCATTACCAGAGCCCTTAAAGAGATCGGCAATGATGTTACGTGTATCATCGGAGCGAGAACAAAGGATTTGCTGATCCTTGAAAAAGAGATGAAAGCGGCATCGAATGATTTCAGGGTATGTACGGATGATGGATCCTACGGCCATCATGGTTTTGTGACAGATGTTTTAAAAGAAGTGCTGAAAAAAAATGATGTAAAGCTCGTGGTTGCTATCGGGCCGGTTCCCATGATGAAAGCGGTAAGCAACATAACAAAAGAGAAAGGCGTAAAGACGCTGGTGAGCCTGAATCCGATTATGATCGACGGAACCGGAATGTGCGGCGGATGCCGTGTTTCTGTTGGCGGAAAGACGAAATTTGCCTGCGTGGACGGACCGGAGTTTGACGGCCATGAAGTGGATTTTGATGAGTTGACGATGCGGCTTCGTGCGTATGCCGAGGATGAAAAAAAATCATATGATGAATACTGCAAATTGACCCAGGCTAAATAATAGTTCTGTTAAATGGGCAGATAATTTGTTTTACGGAGGATGTTATGACAGAAGAAGCTGTAAAAAAGGAAAAAACGGAAAAAATTCCACGGCAGCCCATGCCGGAGCAGGCGCCGGAAGTTAGAGCAAAAAATTTTGAAGAGGTTCCTTTAGGTCAGAGCCCGGAAGTAGCCATGCTGGAGGCGGAAAGATGTCTTCAGTGTAAAAAACCGGCCTGCGTGGAAGGTTGCCCAGTGGAAGTCGATATTCCCGGTTTTATCAAACTGGTCAAGGAAGGTGAGTTTACTAAAGCCATTAGAAAGATCTGGGAGAAGAACGCCCTTCCTGCTGTATGCGGCAGGGTGTGTCCCCAGGAAAGTCAATGTGAAGGCAATTGCATTGTCGGCAAAAAAGGTCAACCGGTAGCCATTGGCAACCTGGAGCGATTTGCCGCGGATCATGAACGCAAGCATGGCAAAGGCGAGCTTCCTCCCAAAGCAAAACCAACAGGGAAGAAGGTGGCTGTTGTTGGATCAGGGCCCTCAGGGCTGACCGTGGCTGGAGACTTGATTTTAAAGGGGCATGACGTGACCATTTATGAGGCGTTCCATAAGCCCGGAGGCGTGCTGGTGTACGGCATTCCAGAATTCAGGCTTCCCAAGGAGATTGTATTTTCTGAGGTGGCTTTTCTCGAGAAGCAAGGTGTAAAGGTTGAGTTAAATAAAGTTGTCGGAAGGACAGTGAGCCTGGATGAACTGTTTGAGCAGGGGTATGATGCCATATTTCTTGGCGTAGGCGCAGGGCTTCCCACATTTTTAAATATTCCCGGCGAGAATCTCATCGGCATCTTTTCCGCCAATGAATATCTGACCCGTTCCAATCTCATGAAAGCCTACCGTTTTCCTGAATATGACACACCCATTATTCAGGGTAAAAACGTGATTACGCTTGGTGCGGGGAATGTGGCCATGGATGCTGCACGGACAGCCCTTCGGCTGGGAGCGAAAAAATCTCGCATCGTGTACAGGCGATCCCGGCAGGAAGTGCCTGCCCGAGGCGCTGAAGTACATCATGCAGAAGAAGAAGGTGTTGAATTTCATTTCCTTACCGCGCCGACCAAATTTATCGGAAACGATAAGGGCCGGGTGGTAGGCATGGAAGGTCTCAAAATGGAACTGGGGGAACCGGATGCATCCGGGAGGCGGCGTCCTATCCCAATTAAAGGTTCAGAGTTTGAATTAGACTGCGATCTGGCCATTATTGCGGTTG
>JAABPS010000288.1 GCA_011391835.1 Desulfobacteraceae bacterium | reverse complement strand
GGTCCGAAGAAAAGCTCAACTCATATGATGTAATTTTATTGTTCGATGTGCTTGAGCATATTCCTGTTAACGATCAGATTCTATTCATGAGAAGGATCTCGGGAATGCTTAAAGAAGGCGGGCATATTTTTATAAAAGTCCCGAATGCGAATTCGTTATTGGGCATGCGATGGCGGTATAATGATTGGACACATCACTGCTCATTTACTGAGTGCAGCTTGGAATTTGTATGTTTAAATAGCGGGTTCACAGATATTAACTTCCTCAAAGACGAATCAAGTCTTTCTCCTCGCTGGCCTTTGATACCACGCTGGGGACTTCGTTACTATTATCTGCGTCAAATATTTCGATCTGTTTGGCGATGCTACCTGAGGAGCGAGTTGGGAGCGCAGTGCGATAGTATAAGTGTAGGCTATAATCTTTTTGCCCATGCACGAAAGGCTTGAAGAATGCCTAAATCCTTTGATTTTTGGGATACGCTTGTTTCACGCTGTGTTATTCATCCAACTGAAATCTTCAAATTAGTTGAGCGAATGAGTGGCATACAAGGTTTTGCAGATGAAAGGATACAGGCAGAAAGACTTTCACGCCAGGGTGTTTCAGAGACTACACTTGATAGAATTTATAACTATTTGCGTTATGATTTGTTAACAAAAGACAGGCTTAAGTCTTTTGAACTCATGCTGGAGAAAGGGTTGAGTTTCCCTGTTATTGAGAATATCATGATTTTCAGGCATGAAGACGTCATTCTATCAGATATGTATCTGTCTGCAGATCACCTGTATGATATTGCCACCAAATGCGGAATACCGGTTATGCGTGACCATGTGCTTGTTTCCGGAGATATTGGCATAACAAAACATTCAGGGGGGCTGTTTTCAATTGCTAAAGAACGCTTTAATATTATTAGTCACATAGGCGATAATCTTCAAGCCGATGTCAAAATGGCTATGTCTTGCGGTCTTGAGGCTGTTGAATATCAGGATAGTAAACCAAACAGCCTGGAATTATCCTGGGAAAAGGAAAGTGGTGATGCTCGTTATTTGGCAGGTGTCTTACGTGCAGCACGATTGATGTGCCCAATAACGAGTAAAGAAGGAAAAAAGAATTGGGAGATTTTTTCACAGATTGTAGCTCCTGTATTGATACACTTTGTGCAATGGATCTTGGAAGACTGCAAAAAGCGAAATATTGAGAAGCTGTTTTTCCTTTCACGGGATGGCCAGATACTCCACCGTATTGCTGAGCAACTTATTTCAGAACAAGGGCATAAAATCGAGTGTAAATATTTATACGCTTCCAGACAGGCACTTCATTTGCCGGGCCATATCAATATTAAAGAATCTGCAAGTTGGATATTGGAAAACACTGCGTTTTTATCGCTGCAATCAATATCTGATCGTTCGGCTATCCCGGCAGATGTAATTATGACAATTGCTTCGCGTTATTTAACTGTCGGACTAGATGATAATATTATGCCTGATCAACGTCATTTACTTCAAAATATTGTTCGTGATCCGGATTTTATAAATGCCCTTGAGGCTTCTGCTAAGTTAGCTTATGAAACAGCATGCGTTTATTACAGTGAACAAGGATTATTGGATTCCAATAATAAAACGATTGCGATAGTCGATGTTGGATGGATTGGCCGAATCCTGAGATCTTT
>JAABPS010000287.1 GCA_011391835.1 Desulfobacteraceae bacterium | reverse complement strand
AAAAGCGGATTGGATCCTGAAAATCTTCACAGTTACTATTTTGCATTGGCACAAAATTCTTGTACTGAATCCAGTTCCAGAATGCATTGTTTCATTAGTTCGCCCTCTAAAACAGTAAAAGATGATAGTTGGATTCTCCGATACCGCGGCATGATAGAGCTCTTTCTCAATGCCGATCATCCATCAGTTTTAGGATTCACCCAGGATAAAAACACCGCTGTTATTAAACCGATTTTTGGCCAGCCGATCGATCAAGAAATTGCAAATAAAGTATTATTCCGACAATCTGCTATTATGACGACTGTCAGTAAAATATTGGATTTTGAAAAATTTACAAAAATAAAGCTTACAAGCGATTTAAGAACAAGTGTAAAATATTTACGTAATTTTCTTGAAAAACCAAATAAGAATGAAGTGTGTGCTTTTCAGGGTGATGTAGTGTCAGAGCAACAAGTTGAAAAAATATTCATTCCTATTATTCGCAAGATAAGTATTTACGACACATTTTCCAAGGGAAGGTCCTATCGTTGGGGGATTTGGCCTGAAGGCAGTCATGCAATGAGTGGCTTTGGCCTGATATATCAATTTCGACGCAGGCTATCTTACATAAAACACAGGATGAATAAAAGTTAATTTTATATCATGCGTGTTCTTTGGTTCACAAACCATATCTTACCTGATCATGCCATTGCATTGGGTAAAAAACCATCTCCGATCGGGGGTTGGATGCCGGCATTGGCAGATGCATTAAATGAGTCAGGGCAGGTTGAACTCGGTATTGCCACCAATGTGCTTGGCTGTTTGTGGTCAAAAAAGCAAATAAACGAGAGGATATATTTCTCTATACCTGTCCCAAGAAATATTAACTATCGAAATTTGCCCCTTTCTCTTATCCAAGGCTACCAACGCGCTGTTGATGAATTTAAGCCGGACATCATTCATATTCATGGCACGGAATATTTCCATGGTCTTTTAACCGGAAGAAAACATATAAATTGTCCGACTGTAATTTCCATTCAAGGAATCATCGATGTTTTAAAGAAGTATTATTGGGGAGAAATAAACTTTAGCGATCTTATTAAAAGCCGTACCCTTCGTGACTGGATAAGATTTGATGGATTAATTGAGCAAAAAATCAAATGGTATCGGCGTGCAAAATGGGAGAGAGAAATATTTGCATCAAATATGGCATTTATTGGAAGAACCCGGTGGGATCTTGCTCATACCCACCGAATGAATCCGTCTGCGCGTTACTATCATTGTGATGAATTGATGAGGGCCCCTTTCTATGAAACAAACTGGAACTTAAATAAAATCAACAGGCATACAATATACGCATCATCAGCTTCATACCCTCTTAAAGGATTTCATACCTTGATCAAAGCTGTTTCACGTTTACATCATGAATTTCCTGATATAATGATCCGATCTCCCCTTGCTTGGTTTTACAACAAAGATAAAGACATAAAACGGATCTGGAAAAACCTGCGATCGGTCGGTTACGCAAAATATCTTACTAATTTAATTGAAAAAGAGTGCGTTGAGGATCATGTTTTTTCTTTGGATGCCATTACTGCTGACGATGTTGCAGAGGAACTGAAGAAGGCTCATATTTTCGTATTGCCGTCTTTCATAGAAAACAGCCCTAATGCACTTGCTGAGGCGATGCTGGTTGGTACGCCATCTATAGCATCATTCGTAGGGGGTGTGCCTTGTATGGCCGAGGATGGTGAATCGGCTCTCTTTGTCTCGCCAGGTGATGAATCATTACTTGCCGAACGTATCCGCCAAATATTTTTAGACGACGATCTTGCATGTAGATTATCAAATAATGCAAAAATAATTGCAATGGCAAGACATTCTAAAGAAAAGAGTACCGCAGAAATTTTAAAAATATATCAAATGGAAAGCTGAAATAAAGATTTGATTACAAAAATCGGGACTATATAAAGTGAATAATACCAAACCATTAACTTATAATAATGAAGCGTTGAAGTCAGATGGATGGAGTAATATCTTTATAATGATTCTCCTCTTCATTATTTCCGGTAACCCAGCCATGTCTTTTGGCTTTCCGCCTCAACCATTTTATGCTGCTTTGGCGATGTTTTTTTTCTTTCTGATGATCTGGCGAAGAGTTAAAATTGTAACATTGCCTTCAGTACAGATATTCATTTTCTTTGCATTCATTCTTATTTATCAATCATATGCGCTTTCTTTTTTCCCATTAGTTACAATATCGGGTGTTTTCGTGCGTCTGTTTATTGCTTATGCAGCGGTCAAACTTGTCAAAGATTTTGCCCGTACATATGTGGATGTTATCTATTGGATAGCTATACTTAGCTTTTTCTTTTATGTCCCACAGCAGATTGGAAATATTATTGGTTTTGATTTTCCAGCAATGTTCAGTTTTGTCGAGCCGCTCTTTGGTATACCGGAGGGATGGCGAACGACTCTATTCCTCCATACCTTTATGAATATGCCGGG
>JAABPS010000286.1 GCA_011391835.1 Desulfobacteraceae bacterium | reverse complement strand
CGAATGCTTTGTGATCCATCAGCTTGGTTATCCCGGCATAGACAAAGACTATTCCAAGTCCTATCCGGATCAGAAAAGGGAGCCAAGAGGTCATGAATCGAAAGGAGATTGAACCCTTGAAAGGTAAACAAGACGTCTCTTTATTATCTTCTGCCATCATAGGTTGGCTTGATATATTATAACTATCGGTTGGTCAAATAGGTAATATTGATAGAATGGGTTTATCAGATAGATAAAATCAATGAGGATGTTTCTGAAAAGTATTTAAAATCAAAGAGGGGGGCATTGAAATATGCCCCCCCTGTTTGGTTTTTATTATTGATAACTAAAGATTATGCCGCTGCGGACATTTCTCTTCTGGCCGCCATGTCGACGAGCACGCGCTCCTTACCCTTATCAAGACCTAAGGCGCTTCTTTTCTTGTCGATATGAGCGATCATCATTTTAGCCATTTCATACGGATCGGGATTAAAACCCCATTTGCCGAATCCCTGCTGTTCAAGCCCTTCAAACAGCAGCTTGTGAAACTTTGTGTTTTCTATTATCGGGAAGGTTACGCCAAAGACCGTGTATACTCCTGAAGCAACAAAATACTGACCTATGCAGATCGCTTTTTCGCTCATCCATTCGGGGGCTGCTCCGGCTACAGGAAGATCGGCAATGCTGTTTCCAAGCCCGCCTTCCTTTACCATCTGAGATGCCGCTACGAGAATCCGGCTGTTGTCAACACATGATCCCATTCCAAGAACGGGAGGCATGCCGACCGTTTCACAGACTTCTCTTAAGCCCGGTCCTGCAAGGCTCGCCGCTTCCGGAGTATAGAGCCCTGCCTTTGCGAGGGAAATCTGAGAGCATCCGGTCTGAAGCACAAGCACGTCGTTTTTAATAAGCTCTTTCACAAGTTCGACATGCACCCAATCCTGCCTTACCCTCGGGTTTGTGCAGCCGACCACGCCTGCTACTCCCCGGATTCTTCCATTAATGATGTTGTCGTTTAAGGGGGTATAACTCCCCCTGAAAGTGCCTCCCAGCATGTAGTTGATATATTCATGCGAAAAACCGTGAATTCCAATGTTTTTTATCTTCGGAATATCGATGGGAGCCTTTCGGTTTTTAAACCTGGTTATTGCTTTGATGACGATTTCATCAGTGCATGCTCGCGGATCATGTTCATTAAATTCGATATGCGGCGCGCCTTCGATATGGCATCGTGGATTGGTTGTGAAAAGATACGTATTATAGCATTCGGCGACTTTGACAAGGCCCTGCTTGATGCACTGTATGTCAACTGCCATCGCGTCTACCGCGCCTGTTACAAGTATTGCTTCCGTTGACATGAAGTTTCCCGCGTGGGGAATTCCGTGGCGTGAAAGCATTTCAGCCCCGGAACAGCACATTCCGACAAGGTTTATCCCCTTGGCGCCCGCATCTTTTGCGGCATTTACAAGAGACGGTTCATTTACCGAAACCAGCATTGACTCGAAAAGATTCGGTTCGTGGCCATGAACGATAATATTAACCTCATTCTCCTTCAAAACACCCATATTTACTTCGGCGCTTACCGGAGAAGGGGTTCCGAAAAGGATGTCGCAGATTTCAGTCGCAACCATAGACCCGCCCCAGCCGTCAGCAAGAGCGGTTCTGCTGCACTGTTTTGTGAGGTTTTCATAATGCTGATCAACTCCCATGTGAGTTCTGTTCATAAGTTCCATGATTTCCCGCATGGCACCTCTCGGAACGATTCCGTGCTTACGCCATGTTTCAAGAGTTTTTTCAGGCACCCTTTTTGCGAAAGGAATCTCACCTTCAACCTGTGTATATGTTCTTTCGAGCTCATTATAAAGATCCAAAGCTATCTCTTTTGTGCTTCGTCCTTCAACTTCAATGCCGACAGAGCGTGCTACATCTTCAAGTTTATGAGTATCCTTGATTTTATAATCCTCGTTGGTTCCGTTTGCGACTTCCCTGAAAAGATTGAGCATAGCCATTCCGTGATCGTTATGGCATGCTGCGCCTGCCGCAACCATGCGGGCGAAATTTCTCGCCATGATTGTATCTATCGTTGCTCCGCATACTCCTACTTTACCGTATGGGTCTCTTGAGTTAAGCCTGCATGGACCCATCGCGCAATGCTTGCAGCATGCAGAGTCCGCGCCTATAGGGCAGGCTTTCATGTTTAAAGCCCTGTCGAAAGCCGTTTCAACGCCGTCTTTTCTTGCTTTTTCAAGCATGCGGGCTGTTGCTTCACAAATTGTAAGATCTTTAACATTTACCGGTTTCTTCGAACCGGATTCTTCCTTCTCCATTTTACTCCTCCCTTCGTGGAAAGATTTATATTTGACGGCTTTGTAAAAAGTCATTCTGCTGTGTTGCACTTCATTTTTCGTCATTGCAGCGTACCAACAAGTACGCTTCAGTCCTCAAAATTCGTGCGCCTTGCATAATAAGCTTTTTACTTTGCCGTCTGAACGCCATTTTTTTCGAGATTGACATATTTTTATCGGTTAAGAATTGGACAATTCCTAATTAGGAATTATTATCAATTAAAATAAGAGTAACATTATTATTGTCAAGTATGATGCTGAGAAAATGAAGAATGTCCGGAGGATATTTAAATGATTACTGAAGAAACAACACCAAATGACAGTAAAACGAAGAACTCCAACCATCTTATAAACGAGAAGAGTCCATATCTTATGCAGCATGCGTATAACCCGGTTGACTGGTATCCTTGGGGTGAAGAGGCGTTTGCCAGGGCGGAAAAGGAAAATAAGCCGGTTTTATTGTCAATAGGTTATTCAACATGCCACTGGTGCCACGTAATGGAAAAGGAATCATTCACGGATCCCGCAATCGCCGGAATAATGAATGAAAACTTCATATGCATAAAAGTTGACCGAGAGGAAAGGCCGGATATTGACCGCCTGTATATAAGCGCTGTAACAGCGCTAACAGGTTCAGCCGGATGGCCTTTGAATGTATTCTTAACGCCGAAACTAAAGCCATTTTTTGGAGGAACATATTTTCCGGTCAAATCTCAGTTCGGCATGAGCACATGGCCGGATCTATTGAATAAAATTACAACAGCATGGAAAAACCCTGAAACTTATGGAAAGATAATTTCTTCTGCCGAAGGGGTTATAGAGATACTGCGAAAGAATCTATCTAATGGACAAAAAAGCAATGCTTCAAATCAAAAAAGGCAGGTTTACCTATCTAAAGCCTTCGAATATTATGCATCTGTTTTTGACGCGAAGTATGGCGGGTTCGGGAAGTCCCCCAAGTTTCCATCTCCATCCATATTGAACTTTCTTCTTGCTTATTCAATGTATGAGGGGAAAACCGGCAACAAGGATTCTTCAAAAAAGGCTCTTCAAATGGCAGAGTTTACTTTGCGCGAAATGGCAAGAGGAGGCATTTACGATCAAATAGGCGGTGGATTCCACAGATATTCAACCGATGAAAGATGGCATATTCCGCATTTTGAAAAAATGCTGTATGACAACGCGCAGCTCATCATGACATATCTTGAAGCTTACGAGATAGCATCAGACGATTATTTCGCAAAGATCGCCGGAGATATAGCGGGTTATGTTATTCGTGATATGACAAGTACAAAGGGAGGTTTCTATTCGGCTGAAGATGCCGATAGTATTCCGGGTAAATCGGCTCAGGGGAACCCTGAAGTAGCTCAGGAAAAAATTGAAGGAGCTTTTTATGTATGGAGCAGGGAAGAAATAGATAATATTCTGGGAGATGAGGCTGCAGATATATTTTCATTTCATTTTGGCGTGATTCCTGGAGGAAACGCCGAACATGATCCCCACGGATATTTTGAAGGGAAAAACATTCTTCATGCCAAGCACACTGTTGAAGAGACGGCAATAAAATTTAACCTTTCAAAAGAAAAAACCGCCCAAAGCATAAACGAAACAAAAAATAAACTATATTGCACGCGAATAAAAAGAAAAAGACCGCATCTTGATGACAAGATACTTACTTCCTGGAACGGTCTTATGATATCGGCGCTTTGTAAGGCGTACCGGGTTCTTGGCGATAAGAAATACCTTGAAGCGGCAAAAAATGCGGCAGAATTTATATTGTCTGATCTATATGACGAAAAAACCGGAAAGCTATTCAGAAGATGGCGGGATGG
>JAABPS010000285.1 GCA_011391835.1 Desulfobacteraceae bacterium | reverse complement strand
TCGAAGAAACAAAGGCTGCAATAGTGCTATGGTCCGGCTTTTGTCCACACGCCAAAGCCATGAATGTTATATTTTCGTTGCATGCCCGCTCCAGAGACCGTGATGAGAGCATCCCCCTCGAATAACCGAAAAGTACGATCTTTATCAAAATCTTTGGCGCTATCGCCTTGCGCCCCGTTTCATCGTTGCGATACCGCTCGTCAAAAATACTTAAGTCAAGGCGTTCTTCCACCACATGATTTATCGCATATTCCAATGTGCCTGGCATCAATTGATCTTCTAATGACACCGGCACCATCACCAGCTGATTGTAGTCATAGTGCTTATATCTCGCCATCTGTGATTCTCCGGTGGATAGGTTGTTTACTTGTTGACTACTCTATACCACAGATCAGCTTATATTTCACTTATGTTTTACTACTATGAGAAGATATATTTACTTTTTCGACAGGCTCAACGCCTGAACTCACCGGGAGCGGCGCCATTGGCCGCGATCCGGTGGAGTGATACGTTATAGGATTTTATTTGTCCTTTTCTAATATTTCTAAACTGTCAAATCCTAATGGAAATGTGCCCCATGCCTTAAATTCAGCTTCTGTTATATTTGTATATTTTTCTGTTTCTATATTTCTTATATTCCATGCTGAATTCATATGATGGTATGCATGTCTTAATGATAGCTCCAATTCAATTTCAACCGGCTGTTCGGAAGAATTAATTAGATTTTCTAATTCCTGTAATTCTTCTCGCGCTTCTCGAATATTGGATAGGATAATCTGCCAGTTTAAGTTTTCCATTATTCACCTATAACGTGGGGTTCAGCAGGAGCGGCAGCTTTTTGGCCGCGATTTGCTGAAAGCCATGGTTCTGTGTTCTTTGTTATATTTCATATTCTTCGATAAATTTCGGCTCTCCAATCTCCTTGGTAAATGCCGCTTTTG
>JAABPS010000284.1 GCA_011391835.1 Desulfobacteraceae bacterium | reverse complement strand
TGTGCAATTTTTTTCCATACATGGTGAAAAGAATCAACTCCATTTCCCGATTAGTTTGGAATGGCAATTTCATCATATTTACCGATTTAATGCCATCAATAATGAAGAACCCATAATCAATATCGTTTGGCAAATCATCAGGGAGCTCGATGACAGTTACCCCCAAACAAATAAGTTCAATTTTCTGACCCCAGCCTGTTCCTTTGCCAATTCCGGGTGTACCTTCACTATGGTGAACATAAGCTTCATCAAAATATAGAATTGCTTCATCGTTGGTAACTCTAATTTCTTTTAAAGTAGAATCGTGAAATTCAATTTCTCTGTTCATGATTCACACACAGAACGTTGCGGCTAAGAGGTTGGCAAAGGAGCGCAGCGGATTTGCCAATCCTTTTTCAGCCGCTTGTTAGATCGTGCGTCTTTTCTATGGTTTTTATTGTTTTTCTTGCCGTCCCAACGCCAAGAAGAACTACGGTTACTGTGATCAAACCGACAAGCCCTCCAAAAATATCTTTCACGGCGACAAACAGGGCCAAAAGAAAAAGAACTTTGACGAGCCATTGTAATCTTAACAAAGGGGATGAAGATATTTTCAAAAACTGATGTACCTTCGGTTTGAACAGGTAATTCAATATCAAAGCATCAACAATTATAAAGGGAGCGGTAATAAGACCAAGGCCACGATAATAGTCCGAATATAATTCAATTAGGCCAATGCTCCAGGACAGTGGAATGAATATCACGGCCAGTTTCCAACCCCAAGGTTTTAAACGCCATAATCCGATAAAGATTGCCAAGCCTATCGGTGTGCTCAGGTAGAGATCATAGACCTCTAATTCTGAAAATTTTTCGTCAACAATGCCATTGACGGTCAGAATATAAAAAACGATTCCAGCAAGCATAATTAGGAGAATCAATGCGGAGATGATTCTAATCCATTTTCTTATTCTGTCTTTTTCCATGAACTAATTTTTTGAATTATTGAGGTCTAACGCGGAACTGTGCCGCCCGGCTTTTTGGGTCGGCACCAGTAGCTGGTTAGCTTTGGATTCTGAACCAATCCTTTATCAAGAGCTTTAACCGAATAATATCATCTTCCTCTAATTCACAAGAATGTGCGATCACATTCCTTATCTTGCCAAATTGGCTAATAACAGACTCCATTGCTTTTTTACTACGTATTGTATCTGAAAAATCATCCCAATTATAAGTTATTATATCAATAAGTTCTCCAAAGTTTGTATAAGCAATTGGTTCGTCTGACCTTATAGCCATTGTAGTGTCACTCTCGCTTTTTTGATTATCTGCTACATTCTTTTTTACCCCAGGAGGCGCTTTCAAATCCCACCAATTTATCCCATGTTTTTCTTCGAGTCTTCCAGAAATTAAGCTTCTAATTGAATTTTCAAACGCGTAATAATAAACATAAAACCGTGCCATTTTTCTTGCAGACGCCAAAATCTTGCTCTCAAACAAATCTGTATCGACAATCTCCTTTTGATCTATGGTTTCTATGTGTTGTATATCGATTCCACCTTCTTCCAGCCTGATTAAATCAGTTTCAAGCATTAAGTTTTTAAAGGAAAAATGCTCTAATTGTTTTTCAAGATTATTCATTTAGAAGATTATCCTTTAAGGATTTAAAAATTGCGTTATAAACTTCGATTTCTGTTGTGGGCGGCAAGTTTAAATTGATTGTATATGATATTCCAAATTTTGTTTCGCGATGTATTTTCCTTACACCTTCAAAAGATGAAATTTCAGGCTTTGCGTCTTGAGTATCAACTACCTTTTCTGCTGGCTTTTCACTTTTTATAGGGCCGAAACTCGATAGCTTAACAAGTTCTTGAAAGGTGCCAACAACTCGAATTATATTTTTATCATCATCCCCAACACCAAGTAAGGTTTTCAATTTTGATGTTAATTCATCAGCATTCAACTTGTGGGCATATTCCGCAGCCTTATATAGTTCACTATAGGCATTTTTAACTTGCTGCCCTAAAACACTTTTTGACTGACTGTCTTCTCTAAAATTTTTGTAATTATTAGTCGGAATGCTCGCTTGATCTAAAAATTCTAACCTCTTTAGTAATGGAATCATTGCTCTATAACTCGAAGACTTAAGTCCTAAGACAGTTTCCAAATAATCGAGGGTAAATTTAGGCGGAACAGAAGCTTTTTTTATTGCATTAAACAAATCCGGTATTTTCCCATGAGCATTAACAAATGGTGGGTATTTTGAAGCCATAATATTTTTCCCCTTTATATTTGCTTAAATCATTTATTTTTCAAAAGCTAACAATTAATATACGAACTACGCTTTTTTCGATAAATATGTTATTAACATAACAAATCTCCATTTTTAAAAAAAAGTAAAATCTTCCATGATAACAAAATATATCCGTTTACAGTATTTCGCATTACATGGTAATAAGGACTAAAAGCGAGCTTCGTAATGTATGGATAATTTGGCAAACATAAAGAAATCTGTTGTTCTGCCTGAGTTTCAAGCCTTTCTTTTAAGCAAGAAATTAGTTCCTGAAAAGAACCTGTTTTTTTATGCTCCGTGGACGAGCAAATATTTCTCATATGCCCGCAAGAAACAGATAAACTCCGATGAATATCAGGAAAATGCTGTTATCGAATTTATTGAAGCACTGAAGAAGGATTCCGCTGTGTCCGAATGGCAGGTTAGGCAGGCACATGACGCGATAAGAAATTATCTTTCTCTCGAAGCCGCTTGTTACTCATTGCCATTCGAAATCATGTATCTTTATCTTAATCGGCGAAATACTGCTTTCAGGAAGTACGCTGCAAACGGCGGATTCGAGAATATTCATGAAAGACTGCCTGCCGCACTTTAGGGGCTGATGGCCTTTTTTTCAATTCCTTCTCTGACCTGCACGCCTTTATTAAAATAATGTTTTATCTCCTTCATTTCGGTGACAAGATCGGCCTTTTCGATTATTTCCGGAGCAGCGCCCCTGCCGGTTATTACAAGCTCAGTATTTTCCGGTTTTGACGAGATTAAATCTATAATGTCGTTTACGGATATAAGGCCGCATTTTACCGCTGAGTTCGCTTCTTCGAGTATTATAACGTCGAAACCGGATGATCGCATCAGGGATTTTACTTTTTCAATTCCTGTACGGGCGGCTTCCATCTCCTCTTTTGAAGGTTTTCCTTTTATGAATCGCCTGAGACCGAACTGCTCCAAAGTGATCAGATCGGAGAATCTTTTAAGAGGCTTGATCTCGCTGTAATCGCCCATCTTGATGAACTGCGCGATATAAACCTTTAACC
>JAABPS010000283.1 GCA_011391835.1 Desulfobacteraceae bacterium | reverse complement strand
CGTTTTTATAAAAACCGCCTGTAAAGTGAAAACCTGTATCAAACGGTATTCCCTGTTTATAAAAGCGGGTCATGCACCCGCCGATATTCCTGTTTTTTTCTAGAAGCAGCACAGAATGACCGTTCATGCCAAGGAGAAGGGCGAGGGTCATTCCGCTTATGCCACTTCCTACAACAATATCGTCATATTTTTTCATTTAAGATCTGCCATAGTTTTTTTAAAATATGATTGGTTCATAAAAAACCCGGATTTTCACCTGTCTGTTCCCTGCATACTTAAATACATTCATATCGCAAGACCGCCATTAATGCCTATAACCTGTCCATGAATATACATATTCTCTTCGGTGCAAAGAAAATTGACAACAGAAGCCACATCATCGGGGCTGCCAAAACGGTTAAGCGGAATAAGTGGCATAATTGTTTTTTTGTCAAGAGCCTCTGTCATATCAGTATCTATGAGGCCGGGAGCGACGGCATTGACGTATATGTTTTTTTTACCTATTTCTCTTGCAAGCGCCTTAACTGCACCTATCAGTCCCGCCTTGGATGCCGAGTAATTTACCTGGCCGGCTTGTCCGATCTGCCCGGATGTCGACGAAACAACTACGATGCGGCCCCGTTTTTCCCTCAGCATGGGGAAAAGAACTGAATTCATTACATTATAAAAACCGTCAAGATTGACCGATAGTACCGAATCCCATTCTTCCTTAGTCATCCATACCATGAGATTGTCTTTCGCGATTCCGGCATTGTACACAACCACTTGAGGCGGATGCTCATCAGCTCTTTTTTCAAGAGCCGCTCTCGTTGCGCTATGGTCTGAGATATCAAATGACAGGGTTTCGCACCTTCCTCCCATACTCTCTATTTCAGATTTGACTTTTCCGGCTGCCGGATGATTATTCTGATATGTCAGACAGATATCAAACCCTGATTTCGCAAGCCTTATGGAAACGGCACGACCTATCCCCCTGCTTCCACCGATTACAAGTGCTGTTTTTTTAGTATTTTCCGCCATAATTTAAAATCCTCAGGACAAAATAATCCATAATATAAACCTTTCTTTATTATAAGTTATTATGTCTATCGTCAATAAAATTTGATACTCCCGCAAAAAGTTTAAAAATGCGTCACAATTCCCACGGCCAATCCGGCTCCAAATACCCTATGCATATTTGCAACCACCTAAAATTCATCTAATTTTATGTTTAAATTGAGTCTTAAAGAAAAGTGATTTAGCCCCTTCGAACGCTTGTTCTCTTTCTTGCTTTATGCCTTCCACAGGTCCGCCAATATTTATGGCGGAACGACTCTCGAAAATCCGCCAATCTATATGGCGGAACGCCTTACGCCTCTCGAAGATCCGCAAATCTCTATGGCGGAACGTCTCTTGCCTTTTTATAACTCATTGATAATTCAGATGCATTATGAATATTTAAACCCGCATTTCAACAGCCCCATCAAAACTCCCATTTATCCTGAAATTACAAGTATTTTTTTAGCAGACACCCTAAACCGGGTCATTTTTCACATATTTTTCTTTTTGCGTTCATCATCGCTTCACACTCGTCGTTTATCTTGTCTCCCAACGATGAACAAAAATCATCGAAAACTAATTTATCGAGGAGGCAATGTTATGCAGGCAATATTCAAAGTCATCTTATCCACTATCGTGTTGTTTATTTTTTTACCATCGACAGGTCTTACCGGGGAGACGCTCGACAAAACTCTGTCGCCTTATTTCGTTGTTAAAGAAGGCGACGCATCCGTTGACGGGTTTCCGCTGAAAGAAACAAAAGCCGATGTTCATATTAGCGGAATCATCGCCGATGTTATCGTGACGCAGCGATATGTCAATGAAGGTTCGCATCCGATCAACGCACGCTATGTCTTTCCGGCATCAACCCGTGCGGCGGTTTACGGTATGAAAATGAAAATCGGCGATCATATCGTCACCGCCAAAATCCAGGAACGCCAGGCCGCCCGGCAAGCTTTTGAGCATGCTAAAAAAGAAGGGAAAAGCGCTTCGCTGCTCGATCAGGAGCGTCCGAATGTTTTCACCATGAATGTGGCCAACATCATGCCGGGCGATAAAGTTGACATTGAGCTTCGCTATACTGAACTACTCATTCCGACAGAGGGCATCTATGAATTTGTCTATCCGACAGTTGTCGGACCGCGTTATTCAAACAAACCGGAAGCCGGCGCTCCGGAAACCGATAAATGGGTGAAAAGTCCGTATCTGAAAGAAGGCAATAAACCGACATCCACATTCAACATAGCCGTTGACATCACCGGCGGTGTCCCAGTGGAAGACATCGCCTGCTCCACGCACAAAATTAAAACACTATGGCCGGACAAGTCCACCGCAGCAATTGTTCTTGACAATTCTGAAGCTGACGGCGGTAACCGGGATTTCATTTTGAAGTACCGGCTAACGGGAAAAAAAATTCATTCCGGGTTGATGCTTTACAAAGGCGAAGATGAAAATTTCTTTTTGCTGATGGTTCAACCACCCCGGCGCGTCCAAACCTCCGATATTCCGCCGCGCGAATATATTTTTGTCGTTGATGTTTCCGGATCCATGTATGGCTTCCCTTTGAATATTTCCAAGAATCTTTTGCGCAATCTTATCTCTCAACTGCGCCCAACGGATCAATTTAATGTCGTCCTTTTTTCCGGCCGGTCAAGCATCATGTCGCCTAGATCGGTTTCAGCGATACAGGAAAACGTTGATCAGGCAATTCATTTAATCGACGGACAGCAGGGCGGTGGCGGAACCGAACTTTGCGCCGCCTTAAAGACAGCCATGTCGCTCCCCCGGAATGAAGATGTTTCCCGATCGGTCATTCTGGTGACGGACGGCTACATCTCGGCGGAAAAGGAAGCCATGCAGCTTATTCGTGAAAACCTCAACAACACCAATGTCTTTTCTTTTGGCATCGGCAGCAGTGTCAACCGCTACCTGATTGAGGGTGTCGCTCATGCCGGCCAGGGCGAACCCTTTGTCGTCAATAAGCCAGAAGAAGCGCAGGCTGTGGCGGAGAAATTCCGAAATTACATTGCTTCGCCTCTCTTGACCAGCATTGCTGTTAAGTTCGACGGTTTTAAAGCCTACGATGTGGAACCGGTAAAAATCCCGGACATGTTTGCCGAAAGACCGATTGCCGTCATCGGCAAATGGAATGGAAATCCTGAAGGCAGGATCACAATCACCGGCCAGAGCGGCAAAAATATATTTTCGCAAATCTTTGATGTTGCCGACGTTGCGTCGACAGATAAAAACGCAGCGCTCAAACAACTATGGGCAAGAAAAAAGCTGGCCATGCTTTCAGATTTTGACACGCAGCATGGCGGTGAGGATAACAAGGACGAGATTGTGAACCTCGGCATCAAATACAACTTATTGACGGCCCACACATCTTTTATTGCCGTGCATGAAGTCGTCCGCAATCCTGAAGCCGTAAGCCATGATGTCACGCAACCCCTGCCCCTGCCTGCCGGTGTTTCCAACTTTGCTGTGGGCAGCGGCATGCGGAATACGCCCGAACCCGAATTTTATCTCCTGCTGCTCATGACCGCTTTAATTATTCTGATCTTTGCTGTCTGGACAAAGCGCAGGCTGGCCAACAGTCGTACGGCATAGATGCTAAAGAATCAAAAAGGGGAAAAAAATGAACAAATTGAATCAACTTCCCGCACAAAAGATTGTCTGCTGTCTGCTGGTCGTGTTCATTGCAGTAGGACTGAAATATGCTTACAGCAAATCCACAAGCGAAGACCTCGCCTGGATTCTCGGCCCTACTGCATCCCTTGTTGAATTTCTCACCGGTGAGCAGTTTGTGAAGGAAGTGAATGTCGGATACGTCAGCATAAGTCAGCATATCGCGATTGTTTCGGCCTGCGCCGGAATTAATTTTATGATTGCTGCGTTTTGCATGTCGGCACTGACGCTGCTCTATCATATGCAGCGAAAACAATACCTATCTCTTTGTATATTGGCTGGTTTTGCCGCAGCTTACGCAATCACCCTATGCACCAACAGCCTGCGCATCGTTTTATCTGTTTATCTGTATCGGGCTGATATCTACACACCTTTAATCACGCCGGACAGAATCCATCGCCTTGCGGGGGTTGTGATCTATTTCATCTGTCTGTCCCTGCTTTATTTCGGCGTTCGAAAAATCACGGCCCGGCATGAATTTTTTGGGGTGCATAGGAAGGATGACGAGAGCGGCAATCTTAAAAGCAGCTTTTTGT
>JAABPS010000282.1 GCA_011391835.1 Desulfobacteraceae bacterium | reverse complement strand
GAAGCTTCTCCTGGTCTTCGATCAATTTCTTCTCTTTCCGCTCATAGCTGCGAATCTTCTTCTCCAGCGCATTGATTCTTTTTTCCAGGTCCGTATATAATGGTTTTTTACTCTTTCTGGTCATTTTTTCCCCTTTAAAGGTGTAGACAACACTTTTATTACATAAACGGGTTGAATAAATGAATTATACTGTAAGTAGCGTATTATATATGAGAATGGTTGAATGGGCAAGAATTTAGAATCCGCTGAAGATGGTGTAATTTTAAAACCCATTCGTTAATGATATCGTTGATTTTTTGTTTAAATTAAGTCATATAAATTAAAGCTTTTTTGCACCCGCTATTTCATGGGGATCCGTAATGCTTCTTAATTGTTTTTAAATGTATCGCCTGCGCTGCATGATATCTTCTGAAACGGAAAAATACTTACGATACAGATGGCTGATATTCTCGTTGCTATGCTTCAGCTATATCCTTGTCTATTTTCATCGCCTTTGTCCGGCAGTACTTGCGGTAGATATTATGCGAGACTTGAACGCCACCGGCGCGTTGACAGGACTTTTAGGCGCTGCCTATTTCTACCCGTACGCCCTTATGCAGCTTCCTGCGGGCCTGCTTTCCGATTCCTGGGGCTCCCGTAAGACAATTACTCTTTTCTCTATCATCGCGTTTATTGGCTCTCTTATTTTAGGCAAGGCGCAATCAGTTTTAGTTGCTATTATCGGTCGAACCCTGGTTGGAATAGGCGTTTCCATGCTATTTGTGCCAACCATGAAAATTCTCGCTGAATGGTTTCACGCGCGAGAATTTGCTTTTATGACCGGCATCCTCATGGCCATGGGAGGTCTTGGGTCTTTTATTGTCGCCGCTCCGCTGGTCTGGCTCAACTCATGGATTGGCTGGCGGAACTCATTTATCCTGATCGGCATTTTTACTTTGGCACTTGCAATTCTGGTGGGCATCTTCGTCAGAAACAGCCCTTCGGACTTCAACATGCAGTCTCATTCAGCACCGGCAAAAGGTACCGATTCACGCATCAGTCTTTGGATGGGTGTCACCAAGGTTATCGCATGCCGTAATTTTTGGCCCCTTGCTATTTGGTTTTTTTTCAATTGCGGTATCTTTTTTTCGTTTGGGGGTCTATGGGGAGGCCCGTACATGATGCACGTGTACCATTTGAGCCAATCGGAATCCGGCAATATCTTATCCATGATCGCTGCTGGCATGGTGGTTGGAAGCCCGCTGTTAAGTTTCCTTTCAGACAAGATATTTAAAGGAAGAAAGCCTGTTATGGTGCTTTCCGGTATTGCCATGATCATTATTACCGGACTGCTCGCTTTCTATACAGACGGGTTATCGAAAATTGGACTGTATGCCCTCTGCTTTTTCATGAGTGTATTTTCAAGTGCCATTGTTGTTATTGCATTTACCATGAACAAAGAATTATTTTCCGTTCAAATGGCAGGCACAGCAACCGGGCTGATCAATCTGTTTCCCTTTGCAGGCGGTGCTGTATTTCAACCCTTTCTGGGATATATTCTCGAATGTTTTGGAAAAGGGAAAGACAGTTTTACGTTAGCCGGCTATAAAGCTGCTTTCCTGACTCTATTTATATCATCGCTAATTGCTTTTGGAGCTGTATTATTTTCTAAAGAAACCATCTCAAAATCATGAGTTGCTGTCTCATCGGCAATGGTGTGGACTGTACAGATCTGTACAATTCTTTTATTTTCTAATTCATCATAAAAGGAGGATGGTATGCTGACTGAATCTGAAAAAGAAGCAATAGATAAAGGAATGATTGTTCTGTGGATTATTTGGGCTGCGATGTTGATCTCGTTATTTATCTATGCGCTCGTTTGCCATCAAGTGGAAGAAAATATAAGAGAAAAAGCTGCCCCTGATTTTTCTTTAGACCTTTTACGAAATATACTTTTTATTGTATCAATTATTGAATTAATCATTTCCTTCTTTTTAAGAAAAGCCGCTCTTGCTATTAGACCTGCCAGTGCGTTTCCGTTACGTCCAACGATATCGACATCTTCAACTCAGCCATTATTTATAGCGAAATACTCCGTGGCTATGATTATCGCTCTGGCGCTTTCTGAAAGCATCGGCATATATGGCATGGTTCTGTTCTTTCTTGGAGACAGTTTCCGCACGCTTTATACGTTCATTGGGGTTGCGGCTGCAGCCATGATATTGTATCGCCCCAAAAAAGAAGAAATAATAACTCTGTGTAATGATATGAAAATGAAGGTATCTTAGTCGCCCAGCCCATGAACTGATTCTTATACTGACATCTTACGTACTCCAGTTTTTAGGGTGTGCACTGCACGATCTATCCACTCCTTGGTCCGCCTGCCACGCCTCCTGAAACCACAAAAGACATGACCGTACTGCTATCTGCGTTCAGAGGTTCTACCATTTCCTTTGGAACAATCAGCAGCTGGCCTGAAAAATTATACGAATGCGGACAATACACACTAACAACATCGCGAAGGCCAAAATGGTTCAAATCGTCCTGTGTGATAAACCCAACCAGCCGCGTACTGCCTTCTGGTGTGAGCTTCACTGTAACAGGCTTATTGAATCTCTTCTTTTCCCCTGCAAACGCCTCCAAGAGATCACGAATGGCATTATAAAGAATCTTAATCAACGGGAGTCTCGAAAAAAAGTTTTCGAGATACCGGAAAAGACCGCCCAATAAAGTTGAGCCCAAAAAGCCAACCAGTGTGATAAATGTTATCGTAATGATAAATCCAACTCCAGGTATCTTCACTGGGACTAAATGGTCAATCACCAGAAATATTTTATAGGCAACCCAGATAGTAATAGCTATGGGAGCCAGAATGAGCAGCCCTTCGACAAACCATTTAACAATTCGTTTCATATAGTTTTCTCCTTACGAATACATAAATAACCTGTTAAATAACATCATGATATTCATCATTATTCATTTGATACGATTTACATAAAAAGCTGAAATATCTTTCTAATACTTAACTTAATATTTGTAAATCAAATTGATTATAAATATAATGGACCGATGAGGTGTTGTACCCCAACCCGAAAAATAGATATAATTTCCCAAAGGATAGGAGCAAATTGTGAAGCTGGATGAAGTCATCATATCAAAGGCAATTGTTGATCGTTTTTTTCAGAAATTTCTCAGTCATCTGGAAACAGATGTCGCCATTGTTGGCGGCGGTCCGTCCGGTCTGGTGGCCGGATATTTTCTTGCCAAAGCAGGCATAAAAGTGACGCTTTTTGAGCGAAAACTAAGCATTGGCGGCGGCATGTGGGGCGGTGGCATGATGTTTAATGAGATTGTTGTTCAGAAGGATGCTCTCCATATTCTGGATGAATTTAAGATTCGGTACCATGAATATCACTCACACCATTATACTGCGGACTCCATTGAAACCATTTCCATGCTTACCGCCAAAACAGTGCAGGCAGGCGTAACCATATTTAATTGCATGAGTGCTGAAGATGTATTGATGCGGCAGGACAGGGTTATCGGGCTGGTAATAAACTGGTCGCCTGTGGAAATGGCCGGGCTTCATGTGGACCCCCTGTCCATCCGTTCAAAATATGTCATCGACGCCACAGGCCATGCCATTGAAATAGTTCATGTGGTTCAAAAGAAAGTTCCCGGAAAGCTGAATACTGCCAGTGGTCACGCTGAAGGCGAACAGTCCATGTGGAGTGACAAGGCCGAAACCATGACCCTGCAAAACACAAGAGAAGTATTTCCGGGGTTGTATGTTGCAGGAATGGCCGCAAATGCAACATTTGGCGGTCCGCGCATGGGGCCGATTTTTGGCGGAATGCTTCTGTCAGGCGAAAAAGTGGCCAATGAACTGTTAACGAAATTTTAAATCAATATGAAAGTCTCTCTCAGCGTTTTTGTAAAAAATGCGCTCGTACACGTCTTTTTCGAGCGTTAAACGAAGCAGTCCATTAATACTTTCCTCGTACGCGTAAGGAATGTTCGGATAATCACTGCCGAAAAAAATCCTGCCGCTATATTTTTTTAGCATCTCAATCATTCCCTCTGGAAATGAGGTATCAAAAACATCGGTCTGGGTAAATATCATTGTAGTATCAAGACGCATAGTGGGATAGATTTCAAGCAGTTCAAAAAATTCATCAAATTCATATCCTCCCATATGCGCTACAATCACCTTGAGATCCGGGAATTGTTTCATCAACTTGCGGAAGTATTTTACTCCCACCAGGCCATTGGAGTACGGCGCTGTACCTGTATGAAGCATGGCCC
>JAABPS010000281.1 GCA_011391835.1 Desulfobacteraceae bacterium | reverse complement strand
TCCGATCTTCCGGAAAATAGGATTACCTCCGTGCAGAATGCTATCGATACTCGCAGCCTCGTTGAAACCCGGAAAAAAATTACTCCTGATCAACTAGAGAAAATCAGACGTGAAACAGGTATCAAAGGTAATAACGTTTGCCTATATGTTGGTGGGATTTATCGCGAGAAACGCATTGATTTTCTGATCGAAGCTTGCATACAAATTAAAACAAATATTCCTGATTTTGAGATGATTTTTATCGGTGCTGGTCCTGATGATAATAATGTAAAAAGATCAGCAGAACTGTATGAATGGATTCATTATGTTGGACCAAAGTTTGGTGATGAAAAAGTTCCTTATTTTATGGTTTCAAAACTTATTCTCATGCCTGGATTGGTTGGTTTGGCTATTTTGGATTCATTTGCGTTGGAAACCCCACTCGTTACTACGAATGTGCCATATCACAGCCCCGAAATTGACTACCTCATTGACGGGGTTAATGGCGTTGTTGTGCGCGAACCCGATGAACCCTCGGTGTATGCAACCCAAGTATCAGATCTGCTGAAAGACGATAAGGCTCGCGAAAAGCTTGTTGCGGGTTGCCGTGTGGCTCGAGGAAAATATACAGTTGAAGAAATGGTAGATCGGTTTACCGATGGTATTATAAAAGCATTAAATTATTAATCCTGTGGACTTTCCCCTATTATTGATAAACAATCTAATCCTTCCGATATTTATAAAATGAAGAATAGCAGTGTATTAGTTGCCCATTACGATAAGAAATATAATCAGTCGGATTATTCAAAGGTCAATCCTGTGACGATTGTGTGCCATCCACGAGATAGATTTGAGATGACTGCCAAGATAGCTACTTCCGGAAAAGGACGATATCTGGAAATCGGAGCCGGATCAGGTAACCTTGTACTTACAGTTTTAGAAAAATACGACGAACTTGTGCTTACTGAGTTATCGAATATCAGAGCGAAAGAATTATCAAAGCTTTTTAAAAATCACGCAAAAGTTAAAGTTATTAAACACAACGTTGACAATGAATATTTGGATTATCCGGATGGCTATTTTGATACCATTATATTAGTGGCGGTGGTTGAACATTTGATTGATCCCAAAAATGCTTTAGAGGAATTACATAGGGTATTAAAACCAGGAGGCAGATTAATAATTGATACGCCTAACATTGCGAAATGGACCAGACGTATAAAATTGCTTTTTGGTTACTTTCCATCAACAGCATCGTTGGATGAAGGTTTTCTTTGCCATGATAAAAAAACACCAACTGATTTATATGACGATGGTCATTTGCACTATTTTACTTTTCGTTCATTAAGCAAACTTTGTATTGCAGTGGGATTCAGTGAAGTTGAGAGGTTCGGTTATGGCAGCTGGAAATCAACCAGAACCCCATATTTATTAGCCAGGTTCTTCCCGACCATATTTTCAGAAGTCTTTGTTGTCTTTTCAAAATAAACATTACAGGGTTAAATCAAAGGACTGATTCCGATAAATGACAAGCAACATAAGAGAGCTATTGAAAAACACCGATAGTTTCTCTCTAATCCATTGATAGAGATGCGATGAAAATTCTGTTTATTGGGCATACTTACATAAATAGAGTAAATCAGGAGAAACTAATTTATTTTGCAAAAAGCAAAATAGTAAAGGTGGGATTAATTGCACCCCAAAACTGGAAATCAAAAAAATGGGGAAGATCAGATAAATTATACACTGGTTTTCAGGAAGTTAAATATTATCCCCGAAAGGTTTTTTTTAACGGGATACAAGGCGGTCATATATATTTAAATAGTGACTTGAAGGATGCTATCCTCGATTTCAACCCTGATATTGTTCATGTTGATCAAGAAACATTTTCTCTATCAGCATATCAGATAGCTAAAATAACACATAAATTAAAAATACCTCTAGTGGTTTTTAGTTGGGAGAATATCGCAGACAAGCCTCTTTCTTTTATTAGAAAGATGACAAAAAATTATGTCCTAAAGACGGCAAGAGCAATCGTTGCAGGAAATAAGGGAGCAGAATATGCCTTAAGAAAATGGGGCTACGAAGGAAGAATAGAAGTCATCCCACAGTATGGTGTTGAGTTGAATTATAAAAGTGGCAATACAGATAAAGAATTCATCATTGGTTACTCTGGAAAATTAATATATTCAAAGGGAATTGATGTTTTGCTTGCAGCGGCTGAAATATTAAAGAATAAGGAATTATCCTTTAAAATAATTATCCTCGGGTATGGATCTGAGAAAAAAAGACTTCAAAAAATTGCTGAAGAAAAAAATATTAATGAAATTATTATTTGGAAGGATGCTGTCGAGCCATCTAAATCTTTAGAAATAATGAGAGAATTTTCTGTATTAGTTTTACCGTCGCGTGCTACGTCTTCATGGAAGGAGCAATTCGGAAGGGTTATTATAGAATCAATGGCTATGGGGATTCCTGTAATAGGCTCTATGTCTGCTGAAATTCCAAGAATAATAGGACACAATGAACTCCTCTTTCCGGAAGATGATGAATATCGTCTTGCGGTGCTTTTGGAGAATCTAATAAAGAATAAAACCAAGTTATCGGATATGCAACAATACTGCTATAAAAGAATCAAGGAGAATTATATACACGATATCATTACCTCAAAATATATTAACCTTTGGAATAATATTATAAAAACAAATTTAAGTCAGAATCATTGAAGATCCTTTTGATTCATAACGCTTATGGTACTTTTAGCGGAGAGGAAGCTGTTGTGAGGGATGTTAGCAACCTCTTGGAAATGCATGGTCACACAGTCATTACCTTTTTTCGCAGGAGCACAGAGATACCCCGAATGCTTTTAGGAAATCTTCGAGCCTTCTTTAGCGGAATCTACAATCCATTTACGGAGCGGAAGTTAAGATGGTTTATCGCAAAGCATAAACCGGATGTAGTTCATGTTCATAATCTCTTTCCTCTTATTTCTCCTTCTGCTCTTATAGCCTGCAAACGATCAGGTATTCCGGTAGTAATGACGGTTCACAATTACCGCTTAATCTGTCCGAACGGCCTGTTTTTATCGCATGGTGAAGTCTGCGAAAGATGTGCCAGGGGTCGGGAATACTGGTGTGTTATAAGAAACTGCGAAGGATCTTTTCCGAAGAGTCTGGGATATGCTCTACGGAACTGGGTTGCCAGGAAAGGTCGGTTTTTCAAAGATAATGTGTCGGTCTTTGCCGCTTTGACCGAATTTCAGAAAAAACGGCTCGTAGAGGAAGGGTACTCTGAAGATAGGATCGCTGTTATTCCGAATTTTGCGACGGCAGAAAACAAGCAATTATCACAAGAGGGGGTGTATGTTGGCTTTGCGGGACGGATCAGTCCGGAGAAGGGGGTTCAAATATTAATGGATGCGGCGCGAAGAATTCCGGATATTCCATTCCGCGTGGCCGGGAAGGTTGATCGGATGCCCGAACTTCTCAATCATGTCCCTGATAATTTCAAATTTGAAGGGCACCTATCTAAAGAATTGCTTGATGATTTCTATGCGAGTTGCCGTATGATAATCTTACCCAGCATTTGGTTTGAAGGGTTACCATTAGTCGTTGTTGAAGCAATGCTGAGAGGAATACCTGTAATCTGCTCCCGGAGAGGAATTCCTGTAATCCGCTCCCAGATAGGCGGTCTGCCTGAGATTGTTGATGACGGGGTTACGGGGTTATTTTTTGAGCCGGGTAATTCCGGGCAGCTTGCAGATAAAATTCGATATCTTTGGGATAGGCCAGATCTTTGCCGAAAAATGGGGCAAGCAGGCCGTGAAAAAGCATTGCGGGAATACTCGCCTGACCGTTATTATGAAAGGCTCATGGCGGTCTACGAAAAAGCCCATACACTAAAGACACGACATTAAAACCTTACAATTATTTTTTTTATAATTATCATTTAATGTAGAGATACCATGAAGCAAAGCATTAAAAATCTCAAAAAAACACAAATTGAGTTTTTTGATTCTGAAATTGCCTCCCATGGTAATATTAAATATGAGGACAATTATTATCATGATTACTTCAGAGCCCTCCCATTTGCTGCGGTGGAGCGTTTGCTTGATGGTTTGAATTTTACTTTAAATCGAAAAAGTGTGCTGATAGCGAGTTGCGGCACAGGGATAGACGTACATTACCTGCGTAAATATTATGATGCCGACTTTACCGTATCCGATCTGTCTGAAAAATCACTTCAAATGGCATTGAAGATTAACAAGAATTTAGAGGCAGGGTATGTTGAAGATAGCGAACAATTTTCATTTCCAGATGAGAGC
>JAABPS010000280.1 GCA_011391835.1 Desulfobacteraceae bacterium | reverse complement strand
TGTCTAAAACCAGCTTGCGAATTCGGTCAATCATCAGCTTGGTAACATCGATACCTTCTTCAATACGGGCTGGTTTATTTCGATAAAAGCCGGTTTCGATAAGATATAGACTTGCATCAAGGCCGGTTAGACAGCCCTTTAGACTGTGGGAGATGGTTCCGATCATAAGACCCAGGGCCGACAGATTACCCTGTATGCGTCTTAGTTCTGAAATATCCATGAAATACCCCAGAGATGCGCGTCGGCCATCGTGGGCTACCGAAGTAACAGTCTCAAGCACCCAGTGGGTTTCTCCGTTTTTATCTCTTACACAAAAAACGTACGGTGTATCGCTGTGGCCCTTAAGCATCAACGATGCATTTTGACGCACGTAGTCGCGGTAGTCTTCGTGCACCAGATCCAGAGGATCGGTGCCCATCAGTTCATTTTCACTGAAACCCGTAATACGTACAAATTCAGGGTTTACATACCGGAATTTTCCATCCTGAACTATATAGGTTCCGATTAAGGCCTTTTGCCGGCTCTGGATCAATTGCGTGTCGGCAACCTTCATCTCTGTGTTATCGCGAATGAACCCTTCAAGCGACAGGGGCCGCCCATCTTTCTTATCGCGAAGCACAATCCAGCGGTCCTGTAGCCAGCGAATCATTCCATCCGGATAGGCTATACGGTATTGCACCTCTCCCTTGTTCAGGCCGGCCTCAATCGATTTTCCGATCGCATGAAGAAGGATGTTGCGGTCATCCGGATGAATGACAGGCATCACTTTTTCTCTCGGAATTGATCGTGCAGTTTTTGCGGGCAGGCGGAAAATTTCCCTGAAGGCTTTGTTAACTAAAAGGAACTTACGGGATTCCAAATCGTAGTGATAAATAGCATCCTGAAAGCGGTCAGCCAACCGCTTGATGTCTTTAAAGATGTCTTTATGGGCCTGTTTTGCCAATCGCAGTCCGGTTCTGGTATTTTAAGCTATTATGGTGCAAGATAAATAAATAATTGCTATATCACGAATTGTAGAATGACACTCTCGTAAAAAGTCAATACTCTGACGGCAAAGTAAAAAGCTCTGTATGCAAGGCGCGCGAATCTTGAGGAATGAGGCGTACATATAAGTACGCAGCAATGATGAAAGATGAAGCGCAACACAGCAGAACGACTTTTTACGAAGCCGTCAAGCATGAATTGCATTAATAGGTTTATATGTCAAGATTTGCATGGCATATACTGCCGTTGAGGATGTTCCGGATTTTCACCCCCCCGGTTTTATCCCTGTCATAGAATATTATCCTGCTCCTTTTTTATACCAAAACGTTTCGGATTAAGCGCTCCTGTGGGCCGAAGTATACATCAAGCCCGGACTGTGCAATCTCTTTATTTCAGAATCCATTGATGGATAAACGCCGCTGCCAGCCACACGCCAAAGCTTGAGACAAGGACGACCGGAAGCGGAAGATGCTTCTTAAAGCAGATAAAAGCCGCTATATATAAAAGGATACTGGGCAGGATTCCCCAAAGGGCTCCTCTGGTAAAGTCCTGCATGATTTCAGGGTCACCCTTGTTTTCAATATGCATTCACACGAGGACGAGCGCCCCGGCAAGTGGCATGACGGCAACAAGACCGGCAGTGGCCGGTAGTTTCTTTCCGATTCCCGTCGCGGCAAGAATAGAGACCTTTAAAGAACGTTCAATTTTGCTCAAGTTCAAGGAAGGCGAAAATTTTAACCACAGGAATACATTGAAGTATTTCGAGGATAGCGCTTTGCTTCACTTCGTGCCGAAATTTGAGCCTGACGCTGAAATCGGGCAAAAGGAGGCGTTATGCAAAGGTCTCGAATAATGACCACGCTCAGAATTACTTTAATTAGAATCTGCATAACTCCTCTTTAAGTCCAAAAACCGCGCTTTGAAGGATAATTCATTTCGCATCTCCATTATTATCCTCAAGCTAATTTGTTGCATTGCATATGGTCATTGAATGGGCGTCATTTAAACCGGCAAAACCAATATTGCCCTTGTGCCCCCGGATTCCCGGTTTTCCAGAATAATTTCTCCTTTATGCAGTGACGCCACTTCGCGGACGAAATTTAAACCAAGACCGGTGCTCTTTTTTCCTGTATCCGGTCGCTGCAGTGAATAGAATTTATCAAACACTTTATCGAGCGCATAATCGGGTATGCCGGGACCGCGATCTTCAATGACGATGCTTACTCGTTTATTTTCAAGCCGGCAGGTCAGTGAGATTTGCTCATTAGGTGGAGTGAAGTCGATCGCATTTTGCAAAAGATTGGCAATGACTTCATGCAGTAAGAACTTATCACCGGTGATGAAGATATCCGTCGGCATTTCACACGTCATCGATATTCCCTTTTGCCTGAGCAGCGGTTGTTTGCTTTCCATAACTTCCGACAGAAGGGTCTGCAGCGTCACTTTTTCAGTGGTGGAGAGCGTTTTAAGGTTTTCCAGTGCGGAGAGGGCCAGCAGCCGCTCGACGATGTCATTAATTCTGCCCGCTTCGTTGCGTATGTTGGCCAGAAATTTGGCCTGCTGGTCGGGCGGCATTTTTTCTTCCAGCAGTTCGGCTGCCGCAACAATGGCCGACACCGGGCTCTTCACTTCATGCGTCAGCGTTTGAATATACTGCTCAACATACTTTTTTCCCTCCAGCGTGGTTTTCATCTTTTCAAAAGCTTTGCCCATTTCACCGATTTCCGTTGAATTGAGTTTGGGAATACTGACATTTTTCCCTTCACCGATGTCATTGGCATATCGGGTCAGCCTTTTTATGGGCAGTGTGATCCACCAGGAAGCAAACAGACTTAGAATAATCGCGGCCAGCATGGAAACGGAGATAACATTATACAATTCAGGCTTGAAGTTCGCGATGAAATTATTGATGTTGGTTGTCGGTTTGGCAATCGTCAGAACACCCGCTATTTCGCCTTTGACATAGATAGGCGCGCCGACAAAAAGTACAGACGATTTCGGATCATTAAGATTTGCCCGTGTGGAACGCGCGCCGTATGAGCCTTCCAGCGTAAGGCGGACATCGCGCCATTTCATGTAATCATTACCAACGTTGTCCTTGTTTTGTGCGTCGAAGATCACTTTGCCGTTTTTGTCAGTAATATAGAGGTTCATGTCGACGTGCGTTTTGTTAAGCTCATATATTTTGGCGGATAGTTCACGGCGATAGACGTCGTCAAATACCTTATATAACCGGCCGGTCCTGAACCGTCCGGTCTCCATGTCCTGGCCGATCATCGCTGCCAGAATATTGGCCTGGTCCACAAGGGGGTCTTCCACGCCTTCCAGATAATGGATGCGGACCTTGTCTTTCATCCAGGTTATGGAATAGTAGGAGCATATGCTGAAGATAATCAGATAGCAGACAAAAATGCGAAGACCAACTTTCATAAATTCTCTTTCAGGGAATACCCGGCGCCCCGATGCGTGATAATCGGTTCAATATCCGGTTGAATCTGCTTTAATTTTGCCCGCAGATTTTTGACATGCGCGTCAACCGTTCTGTCCATACTGGCCTCGGGGACGTCCCAAGCCATATCCATTAATTGACTGCGGGAATAAACATGGCCGGGCCGCCGGATAAAGGTTGTCAGGATCCGGTATTCGTAATTGGATATTTCCAACGGCTTACCGAAATAATTAATTTGACGTTTGGATTCGTTGACCTGAAATGCTCCGGGCTGCGCCGTGTCCGGATGGGTAGTTTTTGACCGCCTGAGGATGGCTTTGATCCTCGCGGAGAGCTCACGTGGACTGAAGGGCTTGACAACATAGTCGTCCGCACCGATTTCCAGTCCGACGACGCGGTCGATTTCCGTGGTCCGCGCCGTCAGAAACATAATCGGTGTGTCGCTTATTTTTCGGATTTCCTTACATAGATCAAATCCGTTAATATCCGGCAGCCCGACATCCAGAATGATCAGATCAATATTTTCACTTTCGAGCAGCGGCAGCACGGGCTTGCCTTCTGAGAGGCTCAACGTTTCAAATCCGTCCGTTTCCAACGCGTAACGGATGGCGTCGGTTATGGCCGGTTCATCATCCACGATCAGAATTCGCAGTTTCATAAGCCTTGCCCGGTTTCCTGTTTTTGTTTTTTGATCTATAGCACAATACCAGAAGAAACATCATCACAAAAAGTAAAAAGCTGACGGTAATAACAGACCGGGCATGTTCCCGGAATAAAGCCGGGTTCTTCACGGCTGCCTGGTTCAGAGCAGGTATCGCCAGAGCGATCAGCAAATACCAGAAGAAAGGAATCAGGCATGACAAAAAGCTGC
>JAABPS010000279.1 GCA_011391835.1 Desulfobacteraceae bacterium | reverse complement strand
ATTAACATAAACTCCTGAAAAATATGAATTTAAAAAATGCAAAATAAAACACATTGCCATTTCTGCGGCACAGCACTGATAAGTAAAAATTATGAAGGCGCCGTACGTCTTTTTTGCACAGCGTGCAATGCGCCGATTTACGAAAATCCCATTCCAGCCTCCTGCCTTGTTCTGATTGACAGCCAGGACAGGGTGCTTCTCGTTAAACGAAGCGTTGATCCCAAAAAAGGATTCTGGTGCCTCCCCGGCGGCTTCATGGAGCTTGGAGAAACACCTGAGCAGTCAGCCCTGCGGGAGCTGAAGGAAGAAACCGGGCTTTCCGGACGGATTCAACTTCTGCTGGGAGTGACTTCAAACACCAGCCCCCAGTATCATACAGTCCTTATGGTGGGATACCTTATCAAAGAATATTCAGGATTGCTTGAACCCGGCGATGACGCATTGGAGGCTGCCTATTTTTCCTATGATGAGCTTCCGGAAATAGCGTTTCACAGTCATTTAAAATTTATTCGGATGTATTATTCAGCGTATGCTGAATAATAGGCTGAAGACCATTGAAATCCTTGTCCGGCAATATCTGAATTACCAGTTTTTTCTAATCTTAATATTCTGAGACTCAAGATAGGATTTTATTTCTGAAATTTGATAGGTTCCGTAATGAACGATAGATGCAATCAGAGCCGCATCCGCCTTCCCTATGGTGAGGACATCGGAAATGTGTTCAAGAGCGCCGGCGCCACCTGACGCAATGACCGGTATATCCACATGCGAAGAAATCAAAGCCGTCAGGTTTAATTCATACCCATCCTGAGTGCCGTCTGCATCAATGGAATTCAGGCAGATTTCGCCTGCGCCTAACGCCTGCCCGCGAATCGCCCAGTCCAGTGCATCCATCCCCATATAGGTTCGTCCACCGTTGATGACAATCTCGTAGCCCGAAGGTATCGTATCACTTTTCCCCACATGCTTCACATCCATACCCAGAACAATGCATTGACTGCCGAATGCCTCCGCGCCTTGTGAAATAATCTCCGGATGTTGTACTGCCGCGGAATTCACGCTTACCTTTTCAGCCCCTGCCAGCAAGACATGCCGCATATCATCAATGGTTCGGATACCGCCTCCCACAGAGAAGGGTATAAATATTGTTTCCGCAACACGCCTCACCACATCCAGCATGATTCCTCTTTTTTCATGGGATGCAGTGATATCATAAAACACGATTTCATCTGCGCCGGCATGATAATAATATTTCGCCATATCCACCGGATCGCCAATATCAATGTTATTTTTGAATTTGATCCCTTTGGTTGTCTTTCCTTCATGGACATCGAGACACGGGATGATTCGTTTGCTTAACATGGCTTCCACATACAAAAATTTTTCAGCATCGTCAGCCCGGGTCTTCCGCTTTTTTCAAGATGGAACTGTGTCGCCAGAAGATTGTTGGAGCCGATAATAGATGGGAACTCAATCCCATATTCCGTAACACCGACAATATGGCTGGAATCATCCGGATCCGGATAATACCCGTGCACAAAATAAAACTCATCATCCGCCTGTATTCCTTTGAGTAAAGGATGGGGTTTGATGATCTTAATGCGGTTCCACCCCATGTGCGGAATCTTGAGTTTATTTTTATCGTTCCCAGTAAGGCCATCCGGGAAAGCCCGCACTGACCCATGGATTATGTCCAGACACGATGTGTTATTCTCTTCACTGTAGCCAAGGATCACCTGGGAACCAAGGCATATACCAAGGATAGGCTTTCCTTCATTGAAAGCCCCTTTTAATACATGATCGATCCCTGTTTGGACAAGACTATTCATTGCAGATCCTGCCGCGCCAACTCCGGGGAAAATGATTCTCTCAGCCGTTTTAATTTTCGCGATATCGTTTGTGATACAGCTTTCGTAGCCAATGTAGGCCAGCGCACGCGCAACACTGGTAAGATTCCCCGCGCTGTAATCGATAATGGCAATCATAGTTTTTCCGGTATATATGTTGAGTTGTCAATGAGGATAATCAATGGAACAGCAGATAAAAAGTCCTGTAACGAACCCTCAGGGTTGCAGAATCAACTGAATGTTGCCTTGTATTTATCCCAAATCAAATCCATTTCATCCTGAGACAGAGATTGAAATGTTTTGCCGCTTTCAGAAACTACCCGCTCCATATTCTTAAATCGATTTTCAAACCTTCGGATAGCGCCTCGTAACGCTGTTTCAGGATGAACATCTAAAAATCTGGCAATATTGACCATGGTAAAAAGGACATCGCCGTATTCCATTTCAATTCTATCTTTAGCATCCTGCGCCATCTCAGTTTTTAGCTCTGATATTTCTTCATCTAATTTATTCATCACGCCTGAAACATCTTCCCAGTCAAAACCTGCCTTTGCGGCCCTCTCAGAAATGCTAAAAGCACGCATCAATGCGGGAAGCGCCCCAGGCACAGAGTCAAGCAACGATGTGGGCGCAGCATTTTCCTTTTCTTGTAATTTAATTTTATGCCATTGTTCTTTTACTTCATCCGCGCTGTTTAACCTGCCATTGCCGAAAACATGGGGATGCCGCCGGATCATTTTTTCAATAATGCGTTGAATAGTATCTTGGACAGTAAAATACTTCTTCTCATAAAAAATGGCTGCCAAAAAAAAGATGTGGAAAAGCACATCCCCCAGTTCTCCGCAAATATCCCCTGAATCGTCTGACTCAAGAGCCTCTACCAGTTCATACACTTCCTCAATCAGATAAACGGACATGGTTTTGGGGGTCTGTTTTTTATCCCATGGACAGCCGTCCTCACTCCTGAGTGTCTCAATGAGTTTTACCAGCGCATCAATCGTTACTTGATCGTTTGTTCTTTTTGTTCTTCCCAACTCTTTTTAAGTTCCAAGATATTTGATTGAAATTCATTTTTCATGTCTTTGGGGATAACTTTAGCCATTTTTTCTGAAACCATCATCACATGAGGGGAAAGGACTGAGTCTTCAACAACGGAACCGCCCTTGGGCAGAAATGAAGTAAAAACAATGAATAAAACAGAGGCAATCAGTACGGCTTTCATCATTCCGAACACCGCACCAAAAAGCCGGTCTATCCAGCCTAAAAATACTATATTTAACAGATACTTAATAATAATTCCCATGATACTTACAATAACAAAAATAAGACAAAAAATCAGAAGAAAACTGATGATGTTAAGATAAGCTGTATTCGATATCCAATCAGACATCATCCTGGCAGCCTCCTGATAATACGTATACGCCGCATAAAATCCACTGAAGACCCCTATAATTGAAGCCAGTTCCTTGACGAGGCCCCTGAAGAGACCTCTGACCAGACAGTACCCGAAAATAACCGAAACAATAATATCAAATGTATTCATTATCCATCCTTGCCTCCAGTGTCTATCCAGAGCCTGAAGATCTGTATCTATTTAATATAATTTATTTTATTCATTGCTCTATCGTAAAAATGATTCATTTAACAGGAATATATTTTTTGAGTCAAGGCATTTTTCAGGAGCTTCCATTTCAGATAAAATAATCGTTTGCATTCGTTTTAACCTCTGTGATATACAACCCCGTACTATTAAAACTCATTGATAAAGGAAAAACATACTCAGATGCCGAAGGAATTCTGCCTGTTTCAGTTTAAGAATATTGTTACAAAAAGATTTGCCGTTATTTTTATATATACCAGCATGCCTTTAAGTACAACGATATAAAATTTAATCATCATACACAGCACCTGTCCCAACAAATCTTCTAAATAGGCCAATACACGAAAAATCTCCCTATTTATAGTACCAGGAACTCAATACAGCTAAAAGCATGAAGACACATTCTGATCATATTGAAACAAAGCTCACATTTCCCGACATTGAGCTTGTTAAACAGCTTTTTGGAGAGCAAAATAGCCACTTAAAAAAAATTGCTGATGAAACTCACGCCACACTGCACGCACGGGGCAACTCCATAACCCTTCAAGGTGACAAAGTTGCCGTCAATCTTGCCGGAAACCTCCTCAACCAGCTGTATGAGTTGCTGAAAGGGAACTATCCAATTTATTTAAATGATATTGATTATGCGATCCGTGCGTTAAGTGAAGATGATACCCTAAAACTGAAAGATCTTTTTCTGGATACCGTTTATATTACCTCAAAGAAACATTCCATCGTCCCGAAAAACCGGATGCAGAAAGAATACATTGATGCCATGCGAAACCATGATATTGTCTTTGGAATTGGTCCTGCAGGCACAGGGAAAACATATCTCGCCATGGCCATGGCTGTAGTTGCCCTTTCAAAAAATATCGTAAACCGAATCATTCTTACCCGTCCGGCAGTAGAAGCAGGAGAGGCGCTGGGGTT
>JAABPS010000029.1 GCA_011391835.1 Desulfobacteraceae bacterium | reverse complement strand
ATGAAAGCCCTCTA
This sequence comes from Desulfobacteraceae bacterium, assembly GCA_011391835.1. Classification (GTDB taxonomy): domain Bacteria; phylum Desulfobacterota; class Desulfobacteria; order Desulfobacterales; family JAABPS01; genus JAABPS01. The sequence continues at coordinate 12,722 of JAABPS010000029.1, read as the reverse complement.
TTTTGATGGAGCTAACGGTGAAACGGTTCGAACAGAAGAAATACCTCAAGACCTTATTGGGATTGCAACAGAAAAGCGTGAAACTTTAATAGATGCTGCTTCCGTTTTTTCAGATGAATTAACGGAAAGAATCCTTGAAGAAAAAGATATCTCCGAACAGCTCATGCTTCAATCCATTCGTACGGGTGTGCTTCAAAGAAAATTAATGCCTGTTTATATGGGGTCTGCATATAAAAATAAAGGCGTTCAACCCCTTCTGGATGCCGTGACAAATCTGCTTCCCAGTCCATCGGATGTGGAAAATGAAGCCATTGATATGGATAACAATGAAGCGAGAGTAATCCTTTCTAATGATCCGGATCAGCCCCTTGTTTCTCTTGCTTTTAAACTGGAAGATGGTCCATACGGCCAGCTCACTTATATTCGTGTCTATCAGGGGATGCTTTCTTCAGGAGATTCGGTAGTAAATGTTCGTACAGGGAAAAAAATAAAAGTGGGTCGTTTAGTCCGCATGCATGCGGATCAGATGGAGGATATCGATACACTGTATGCGGGCCACATTGGCGCTCTTTTCGGTATTGACTGCGTGTCAGGTGATACGTTTGTATCTCCCGGAATCAGTATGACCATGACTCCCATGCATGTGCCTGAACCTGTTATATCTCTTGCGATATTCCCTGAAGACAATAAATCACAGATCAATATGTCTAAAGCGCTAAACCGATTTTCCAAAGAAGATCCAACCTTTAAAACCTATGTAAGCAAGGAAACGAAAGACACAATTATCGCGGGGATGGGAGAACTTCATCTGGAAGTATATGTCGAACGGATGCGTCGCGAATATAATGCCAATGTAACTACCAGCAAGCCTCGAGTTGCGTACAGGGAAACAATTACTCAAATGGCGGAATTTAATTACATCCATAAAAAACAAACCGGCGGTGCAGGACAATTTGGACGGGTTCAGGGATATATGGAACCTGCCACAGAAGATGAATTCGTATTTGAAAACAAAGTAAAAGGCGGTTCTATCCCCACTCAATATATTCCTGCGTGTGAAAAGGGATTCATCAATTGTCTGGCAAAAGGCCCGCTGATGAAATTCCCTGTCACCGGAATCCGTGTTGCCATCACCGATGGCGACTCCCATTCTGTGGATTCATCTGACATGGCATTCCAGGCTGCGGCCAGAGGCGCTTTTCTGGAAGGATACCGGAAAGCGGCTCCGGTTATCCTGGAACCGATCATGAAAGTGGTTGTTGAAGCCCCGACGGATTTTCAGGGTTCTGTTTTAAAATCCTTAAACCAGCGTCGCGCGATCATCGTGGGTTCCCAGGATGAAGGCCCCCAATGCGCGGTCGAGGCGCAGGTTCCGCTCTCAGAAATGTTCGGATATGCAACGGTTATTAGATCTCTGACACAGGGAAAAGCGCAATTTACTATGGAGTTTTCAACTTATAAACAGGTGCCCAAGTCCATATCCGATGAGTTGATTAAGAACCAGGCTGAAGATAAACAAAACGTCGCGTAGGCAATTAAAATGCGACATTTCTTTTTTTTGAATAAGAACAGATCTGACATTAAAGATGAAAATGATATTATCCATTCGAGAATGGGTTTCTGCAAAAACCGCTGTGCTGAAACGGATTGTATTCCCAGGAAACCTTTCTCTAACGATAAGGTTATCCATATAAAAGAAAGGAATTTCATCATGCTTAAAAAAGATTTAATATTGAAAAATCCTTTGATGAGTATTGGCAATATTGGTGAAGATATTCTTCCTGAAAGCGGTTTTGGTGCAGTGCTGGCTCATGCGGGGGTTGGAAAGACATCTCTTCTGGTTCAACTCGCTCTGTACAACCAGCTAAACGGCAAAAACGTTCTTCATATCAGCTTAAATGATCCTGTTGCAAAAGTCAGTTTATGGTATGATGAAGTCTTTCGTAATATTTCAGATCAGTATGGCATCAAACAGATGAATAGACTATGGGAATCCATTCTTCCCCATCGGTTTATCATGACCTTTAAAGCCTCAGGATTTAACGTGCCCCAATTTGAGGAACGATTGAATGATTTATCAGAACAGGATATTTTCATGCCCCACATGGTAATTGTTGATGGACTTTCCTTTGACAAGCCTGTTCGGACAATCCTTTCCGAACTTAAAACCCTCGCGGATAATAAAAAAATGGCCATGTGGTTTACGGTTCAAACCCATCGCCATGAAAGCCCCGTTTCAGGAGAATTGCCCATACAGCTCAAAGATGTTTCCGACCTGTTCGACATTATCATACAACTGCAGCCTGTGGAGAAGGAAGTTCATTTGGAAGTGCTGAAAAGCTCCGGCAAACTGAAAAGCGATCTGAATTTAATTCTGGACCCCTCCACGATGCTTGTGAAAAATAAGTAGTGCATAGTCGGTCAGTGTTCTTTTCCTAATCTTCGGCTCTGCGAACACCTGGTATAAGGACCTGCACCTCACTGGCTGCGTGCCATGCCTGGCACACAAGCCGCTGCTGTGGGGAGCGCGGTCTTTTCACGCTTCCCTTCCAGCATCAGGTTATGCCACGGTATTTTGCTCAATACCTGTTTCCATAGCCTTTATCGGAATAATTCGTTTCTCGATGTCAGGCCAAATTTTTCGCTTTACTATTCGCAAATCATATTCATTCTGTAAATTCAGCCAAAACTGAGCTTCAACATTAAAATAGCGCTCAAGTCTTAATGCGGTATCTGCAGTAATAGATCTTTTCCCGTTGACAATTTCACTGATTCGGTTTGGGGGAACAGAAAGTTCACGTGAGAGTTGATTTATGCTAACTCCCAAAGGTTCCATAAAATCGTCACGAAGGATTTCACCTGGGGTTATCGGATCAAGAAGTTTTTTAGTGCCCATATATACCTCAATGATAATCGGTTATTTCTGCATTAAATGCATTGCCATCATGCCACTCAAAACAAACACGCCATTGCTTGTTAATACGGATGGCGAATTGTCCCTTCCTGTTTCCTTTTAGAGAATGAAACTTGTTGCTCGGATTAAGCATTAAGGCATCCAAACTCGGAGCGGCATGAAGAACCATAAGCCTTTTTCTTGCCTGCCGTTCAAAAGATTGAAAGCGAAGAACTCTTTGATCGTTAAATAATTTTTCAGTATCTCGGCAGGCAAATGATTTTATCATATGGCTATGAGTATTACGTTAAACGTAATATGTCAAGCATATTTTTTTACTTGGAGATCACCGGCACATAGAATGCGGATCCGGTGGGCTGGCTCTTATATGTCGATTATTTCTAAACCTAAAAACTTGACCATGGGATCGAAATCACGGTCGCAGTGCAGCAATGTAAACTGGTGGTGGATGAGGAATCGAGCCAATCCGTTTGAGCTGTTTGAATGCCGTTGAAGTAGTCAATCCAAACGGATGAATCGATGAGGATCATTTATCTATCCTCATCGCATCGAGATTTCCGGACCATTTCAGTTTACCTCGAAACCCCTTGATTTTTTTCTGGCGCTTCACTTGTACCAGCAGTCGTAATCCTTCTTCGATGGCATCTTTTTTCGTTTTGAGACCGGATACTTTAAGAGCCGATGCCATCAATTTATCATCTACGACCACATTTGTTCTCATAACTTTATCTCCGATGTGTATATAATGGGTATATTATGCACATGCATGGTAACATTTGAAAGATATATTTTTACATGTAACGCTCATCTTGAGGGGCGCGAATGGAGCGCAGCGGAATGAGCGTCCCTCTCAAAGATGTTGTTATAAGTCATTACGCGGTAATGATTTTATATATCTTCATGTACCCAAAAAGAAAAAGTAATATGGTTACCACTATTGCTAATAATATTCCCGCCTGAATGAAGGGGAAAACAGGGTACTCACCCCGTTTGTATTTTGAATGTAGATATGGGTATCGAGTGGAATTGAAAATAAAAAATCTGATGACCAAGATTAGTCCTAGGCCAATAACCGCAGCAAGAAATTCAGGGTGATTTGAGAAGGTAGCGAGGACGGCAAAAACTACAAACCCAATTTTTGCATATAAAACTATTCTTCTTTCCCTTTTTATGTCTTTTGCATCGGTCATAATTTTATCACTTATAACTGAAAGCTGTGTGGCGCGGCTGTTCCGCGTCCGCACGAGCACCGTGTTAAGTGTTCTCTTTGTATCTACCTACCAAACATCCAGCAGGTCTTGTTTCATCCCAAATTTTAATGAGTTTCGGCTTCGCTTGCTGCCACCAATACTTTATAGTCTGATGTTCTTTCTGGCCGACCAAACCAGCTAATTTTTCACAGTTGTCAATTCGAAAAGATGCATTTACTTTACCTGATGTTACGTGAAAATGTGGCGGTGAATGTTCTTTTGGTCTAATTTCTATCCTCAACCCTCGTGTTTCTTCAACCAAACGGCGTTCTTCAATAACAACAAGTTCGCCATTAATTTCTTCAATACGACAATTTCCATGCAATAGAGAATCTAGGTATTCAGCCCAATCATCAGCTGTTTCTAAAACATCTTTTCCTACGAGGAAAAAATTCCGGGAACCGCGCAGTATCCTTTTAAGCTCATGTTTATCCATATGCACTTAACAAGTTGTTATATAGTTTTCTGTATAACTCCGAAAAACAATATAACCTGACAATAAACACACCTTTATTTTCGTCATTTTCTATATGCCAATAGACTCATTCTTTCTTATTCAGTCATGCCCCGGCTAAGAGACGGTGTCACAATGTCTTTGGAGAAGTCCGCCTCGGCGGACGACGAAGCAATCTCATAAGCTTTTGATAATATAAAGATTGCCACATGCACTGTCGTGCATTCGCAATGACAAATAAGGATTGCGACACAGTCTCCAAGCCGGGTAATGACGGCTGTGTAATTGAAAAGTATTTACAATCCAAAGTTGGATTGAGTGTAGTTTTAAAAGGATTGACGGACATAATAAACAATAACTATCTAAAAATCAATGAAAAATGAAATCACTTCATTGGTGATAACGGCTGTATTCCTAAGGATTTTGCATTCGGGTTCTGACGTTCAATATGTTTCAAATGGATTGACACATAATACCTGCCATTATATCCTTTATGCCAATGTTTCAAGGAATCATCGTGTCATGAAATATATTTTTAAATACGCATCTATTCCATTGGTTATGTTTCTCCTGTGTGTTCCGGGCATTCAAACTTCGTATGCTGAAAGCATCCGAAAACCTGTGTGGGCCGGGCAATTTTATCCTGACTCAAAAATCGCGTTAGAAAAACAGATTCAGGAGTTAACTCAAAAAGCAAAAGAAACAGGTTTTAACCCCCCGGCCGGAAAATCTCTGAAAGCGATCATTATGCCCCATGCAGGGTATATCTATTCAGGACTGACAGCCGCACATGCATCCCTTGCCATACCAAACAATCAATTTACAAAGGTCATCCTTTTAGGGCCTGACCACCGGATCGGTTTTGAAAACTGTGCCATCAGCAATGTTACTGCTTACCGGACGCCCCTGGGTGTGATACCACTTCACAAGGATGCTGCGAACCTGCGCCGGGAATCATCATTGTTTACCTCCATCCCCGCATCCGATACCATTGAGCACTCCCTGGAAGTAATTCTTCCTTTTCTGCAGTACTATCTTTCGGCCTTTGAACTTGTGCCCATTGTTGTGGGATATACGAAAAATACGGATCGTATCGCTTCAGCCCTTCATCCGCTCATTGATAATCAGACACTGCTGGTAGTCAGTTCGGATCTTTCTCATTTTTTGCCATACAAGGAAGCTGTACGAAAGGATAAAGAAACTATCAACATGATCCTGAATAAGAAAACAACTGAACTGGCAAAAAGCAATCTCAGAGCGTGCGGCATCACTCCCATTGCCATTTTATTAAAACTCGCCATACAGAATGATTGGCAGCCGGTGTTGATCCATTATTCAAACAGCGGAGATACAGCGGGAAACAAATCCAAAGTGGTGGGATATGCTGCCATTGCGTTTTATGCAGACACCCTGAATTCAGCCATAGAAACCCAGTCATCACGCATGAATCCGCAGCATGGACAAACGCTGCTTAAACTGGCGCGACACACCATCATGAAGAAGCTGGATATGAAAATAAAAACGTCCGAGTCCGCCTCTCTGGATGCCGCTCTCACGGATAACATTTTCCAGATGCAAAGCGGCACCTTTGTCACCCTTTCCATTGATGGAAATCTTCGCGGCTGTATAGGCAACATTACCCCCAATGGAACCATTTCAGAGAGTGTCCAGCGAAACGCTATAAATGCTGCCTTCCATGACCCCCGCTTTGGACCCCTCACATCAACGGAATTTAAAAAAGTGCATATCGAAGTGAGTATCCTTTCTGATCCGAAGCCGCTTCTGTACAAAAACAGTACGGATCTTATTTCCAAGCTCCGGCCCAACATGGATGGTGTGATTATTAATAAAGATGGCCTGAGCGCCACATTTCTTCCCCAGGTGTGGAGCCAATTGCCGGATCCCAATCTCTTCCTTTCTCATCTTTGTACCAAAGCAGGATTGCAGTCAAATGCCTGGGAAAAAGGCCCATTAGATGTCTTTACCTACCAGGTCCAGTATTTTGAAGAATAAATTAACTCGAACTGTTATACGGGTTGTCATTGCCACTGGGATATCTTCTGTTATCACCCAATTGGTAACCATCCGCGAATTCCTGACCCAGTTTTCGGGAAACGAGTTCACTATCTCGTTGATACTATTCAGCTGGCTGATTATCAGTGGCGGGGGAACCCTTCTTGCCGGTTTCTGCCAAAACGTCAGGCATACAGCATCCATTCGTCTCCTTCTGATCTTATCGGTACTCCTTGTCTGTCTTTCTCCTGTTCAGATACTCTCGATCCGTTTGCTTCGGGATGTTGTTTTTACTCATGGTACAGATACCGGGTTCTATCCTACATTTGCGTTCATTTTTTTTACAGTGACGCCCTACGCACTCCTGATAGGATTTGTGCTTCCGTTCAGTCTTTTTGTGATTCGAACAAACCATTCCGGTTATTCAGGCACGCGGATGTATATAACCGATGCCATAGGCGATGTTGCCGGAGGCGCTCTTTTCTCTTTTGCGCTCGTTTACCTTGTCACGCCATTTCAGGCCGTCTTTCTGGCAAATCTTCCGCTTCTTGTGTTTTCCTATATGCTTCGTGATTCAAAATCCAAAAGACATCCTCTATTTATTCTCCCATTTCTTTTATCTTTTTTCATCCTTTTCTCCTGCATGCTTCTTGAAAGAAAAACACTCTTGCCTGCTGAAGGAAAACTGGTTCATTACCAGGAATCCCGGTATGGCCGAATATCGGTTCATCAGGATGGCGAACAATTTACTCTTTTTAAAGATGGTATTCCTGTTTTCAGCAACCAGAACCTCAGTCTCGCCGAAGAAATTGTTCATTATCCTTTGGCGCAAATACCCCACCCAGAGCGCATCCTTGTCATTTCTGCTGAAGGGGGAATCATGGATGAAATTGAAAAATACAAGCCCAAAAGCGTTGATCTCGTTGAACTCGATCCTGAATTGACTCCAATACTCTTCACCTATGGTCTTATAAAAAATATTGAAGGCTTAAACGTGATTCATACGGACGCCCGTATATTTTTAAAAAAAACAGATGCCACGTATGATGCGATCCTTATCAATATCCCCGAACCGGAAACATATCAGTTAAACCGGTATTTCACCGTTCAATTTTTCGCTGACGTAAAAAATCATCTTTCCAAAGCAGGAATTGTAAGCTTTTCAGTGGAGGGATTCGATAATTACCTGGCAGAACCTCAGCGTGAAAAGCTGTCGTCCCTCTACGCTACGGTTAAACCGCAGTTTAACAACGTACTGCTGATACCCGGCCAGCGGGTTTTCTTTCTGTGCAGTGATAACCCCCTGACAGCAGCTATACCCGGATCTCTTGATCAGAAAAATATTGAAACCCGGTATATAAAAGGCTTCTTTTCCGGCAATATCACCCAGCAGCGAATGGAGTATGTGAACAGCCAGATAGATTCACAAGCGCCTGTCAATACAGATGTTTCCCCTCGATTGATGCGAATCATGTTCTCTCAATGGTTTAAGAAATTCTCCACCTCACCTCACATCTTTGCTATTTTGCTGATCGTGTTCCTTGTTATTTACATCCTTCGAACAACCAAAGAGGCCTTTGTTCTTTTTTCAACAGGATGGATGACCATGGGATGCGAAACTCTGGTAATCTTTGCATTTCAGATTTTTTTCGGATATATTTATTTTCAAATCGGACTTATTGTAACTGTCTTTTTAGCCGGTCTTCTTCCAGGAGCTTTTTTCGGTGAAAAACTGAAGGGAAAAGGCAAATGGCTGCTTGGAGGCATTGATATTCTTCTCATCGTTCTGATGGCGGTATTTATCATCGCTGTTAGATACTGGAGCAGTTATCTCAATGAAATATCGTTTCTTGTGTTTGGTTTTATGATTTCACTTTTATGCGGCTTTCAATTCCCCATCGCCCTTTATCTGGAGAGGAACAGGCCTTCTGCAGTAACAAGAATTTTTTCTTCAGATTTGATGGGTGCATCATTGGGAACCCTTGTTACCAGTGTTGTATGCATCCCGTTTGTTGGAATCGTAAACACAGCAATTATTTTAGTCATATTTAAAATAATCAGTTTGATCGTTGCCTTCACTATCCATGAAAACCATTAACAGACGCCAATTTCTGTATCTCAGCGCAGCGATTGCATCAACAGCGCTCCCGTTACGCCCTTCGCCAATACGTTCACACTCATGTCTGGCAATGGGTTCTCAGGATATTCGCGGGAAAATATTCAAGGGAGACGCTCCAAAAACATTGTGGAAATGGTCCAAAGAAGGATTCAGCTATAAAAAACTTCCAGACAAGAAAGTGGTTTGCGGCATTTGCCCCAACCGCTGTCTGCTCTCTCCGGGCGACCGAAGCGTCTGCCGTTCAAAGGTCAATATGGATGGCACCCTATACAGCCTCACATACGGAAACCCCTGCTCTGTCAATGTTGACCCGATAGAGAAAAAACCCCTGTATCATTTTAAACCCCGTTCAAATGCCTTTTCTATTGCTGCGGCAGGATGTAACTTCAGATGTTTGAACTGCCAGAATTGGGAAATCTCCCAGGCCAAACCCGAAGAACTGAACAACGTGGAACTCTTCCCTGCAGATGTAGTAAATTCAGCAGTACATTCCGGATCAAAATCCATTGCCTATACCTATTCAGAAGCCATTACCTTCTTTGAATACATGATCGACACGGCCAGAATTGCCAGACAGAACCACATCTTTAATCTCCTCATATCCAACGGCTACATCAACACAAGTCCGCTTCTGGAGCTGTGCAAAGTTCTGGACGCAGCCAATATCAATCTGAAATCGTATGAAGATGCCATCTATCGAAAACTCAATGGCGGCAGGCTTCAGCCGGTTTTAAATACCCTCAAAACTCTCCATGAACAGGGAGTTCATTTTGAAATAACAACCCTGGTAGTGCCCGGATATATAGATAATGTCGATATGATCAAGCAGATGTGCGGATGGATACTGGAAAATGTGGGCCCGGATCATCCCCTTCATTTCACCCGGTTTACGCCTCAATATAAGCTGAACCGGCTCCCTCCCACGCCTGTTTCGACCCTGGCCCAATTCCGCAATCTCGCTGTAAAGGAAGGAATCCATTACGTGTATGTCGGCAATTTTCCCCTGCATGAAGGAGCAAACACCTACTGCCACCATTGCCATAAACTGCTGATCGAAAGACAGGGCTATGATATCCCTGTGTATAATATAAATGGAAATCGCTGCAAGTTCTGTAACACCGTCATCCCAGGAAAATGGTAATATGAAAAACCAGACACTGCAAATCGAAAAGAAGAATTATGTCTGCACCCTGACCTTGAACCGCCCCGAAAAACGGAATTCGTTATCCATTGATCTTGTGTATGATCTGTATGAAACGTTTCAGAAACTCGCCGGCGATGATGAAATACGGACAGTGATAATCCGTGGTCAGGGAGATCAGGCGTTTTGTGCAGGATTTGATATCGCCTCTCTCCCCACCAGAATGCGGCCCGATGTTCAGAATAATGTCTTAACAGAGAACCCATTTACCCTGGCCATGAACAGCATTGTTAACTATCCCTACCCTGTCATCGCGATGCTCAATGGTTCCGCGTATGGCGGCGGATATGAACTCGCAATCTCCTGTGATATCCGTATCGCAGCGGATGACATCAAGATCGGCATGACGCCAGCAAAAATCGGGATCGTGTATTCGTGGAAGGGATTACAGCGCTTCATACGTGTCATTGGTCTTCGGAGCACAAAGGAAATTTTCTTTACCGGAAAAACCTATACCAGCCAGCGTCTGCTGGATATGGGTCTGGTGGATTATCTGGTTCCACGATCTGAGCTTGAATCCTTTACAAAGAACATGGCGCAGGAAATCTCAGCAAATGCGCCACTGTCATTAAAAGGGAACAAACGAATCCTCAACCTCCTCTGTCAATCGGATTTTTCTGAAGCCAGCAAAAAAGAGGCCGAGGCGCTGGAAATACTGTCTTTTGTCAGCGAAGATTTAAAAGAAGGCCAGTCTGCTTTTCTTGAAAAGCGCGCACCCGGGTTTAAGGGAAAATAATCATATAATGTTAAGGATTAATTGTCCCGCGCCATTGCCGGTTCCAATAGCGTTCAAATACAAACACATGGATGTCCCCAAAATTAGCCAACGAAAAATATGAATAACAAAAATAGTAAAGCGAATAAAAACGATCTGAAATTTCAGCATTATCTCATTGTCTTTCTTGATATTCTTGGGCAAAGAAGAATCTTGCGTGAAATTAAAGAGTTGCCAACAAATGACAATGAAGAAAAGGCTTTCTTAGATAAGATACGTCAAACAATAGGTAAGGTTGATAGAGTTCGAAATGCTTTTCGGGATTTTTTTAACGCCTCGAATTCCCATGTTCCAAATACCGCCCTTGTACCTCAAGAGCATCGTGACGAGTTCATTTCTTCTCAAAAATCTGAGGCATATTTTTATGGTTTCTCTGACTCAATAATAGTGGCTGTACCACTAATGAGCAACGATGAAAATTGTACGGCCATTAATGGAGTTTATTCCGCCCTTGTAGCTACTTGTGGTATTGGTTTTATCAGCCTTGCTGCCACAATCACTTTACGGGCTGGATTAGATGTTGGAATTGGTACCCAAATTGAGGGACAAGAAATATACGGTCCAGCTCTGGAACGTGCATATTTTATTGAAAGCAACTTAGCCGAGTACCCTCGTTTTGTTGTTGGAAAAGAACTCATAGATTATTTGCGTTGGGTCGAAAATCAGCAGTGTAACACTCGACTTGGTTTGGTGGCAAAAGGTATGGCCAAATTCTGTAGGGAGATGATCATTAGAGACACAGACGGTCGTTATATGCTCGATTTCATGGGAGAAAAATCCAAGGAAACAGCAGACCATTCAATAGATGCTGAAGTAGTAAGACTTGCACTTGACTTTGTTGTTTCTCAGCATCGAAAATACGTAAAGGCTGAAAATGATAAACTATCCTCAAGATATTTCCGCTTATTAACTTATATGAACTCACGTAAAAGAATATGGGGAGTTGATTAAACATTTAGCTAACCCATATGAGCCTTCGGGTGTCAACCGGTTGCAGCGGACGGCCCGCTGCGCGGCCCACAGCTGAACCGGAACGTTGTAAGGAGGAGGGTCAAGTCTGCCCTTGACTCATTCATCAAACGAACGGTTTGTAGTCAACCCTTAAAAAAGCATAGGGTTCAGTTCTTTATCCCTGTCAGATTTAAGGCGGCTTCAACTTTCCTTACTCTCTTTCCAAACCTCTTGTCCTTTTCAAGCCTCTGCTCGATCCATCTGCTGGTTTGCGGCACTCCCTGATCCTCCAATACCAAAACCAGTCTTCTTTATGTGTATTGTCTATAATGAAGAACTGCTCTCCCCTATCGCAACCCTCCTGCCTTTCCCACGAGCTCTGAGCGATTGGCTTGAAATATCACTCATTCTACCCTTCTGTCTTCCTGACTATAATATTTCCACGCGCCACAGCCTATATAAAACACGTTGGCACAAATATTGCTTTGAAATAAGGATCAAAAAATACTCAAAAAAGAAGGAGGACGGTATCATGCACATGCCATTTAGGTGTAAAACATTTAATGGTTTGATTTTAATCTTTATTATGGCAGCAACAGCCGCTTTTGCCGGTTCTGACGATGTGGTCACGGTTGCGCTTGAATATGATATGGGCAGCGTCAATACGCTGGAAGCGAAAAACGGAACTGATCTTATCACGACTCACATGCACGAACAGTTAATATTATCTGATCCTGTGACTGGGCAAGAAACACCAAATTTAGCAGAAACCATAAAGGTTATGCCAAACGGTAAGGATATTGAGATTCGTATCAGAAAGGGCCATGTGTTTCACACAGGCGATCCAGTGACGGCCCATGATGTGAAATGGACATACGAACAGGCAGCTTCTCCTGAAAACGCCCATCTGTTTGCCGGTATGGTGGATGAGATAGAAGAAATCGAGGTCGTTAATAATCATACCCTTGTCTATCACTTTTACGAAAAATATGCGCCATGGCCCTCATTAATGGGGATAGGGATTTGCTCCAAAAAATATTATGAA
>JAABPS010000028.1 GCA_011391835.1 Desulfobacteraceae bacterium | reverse complement strand
GCGGGCCGTTTCGATTTGTATCAAGAGAGATAGGCCGTAACCTTATTCTGGAAGCCAATGAAGGATACACATACCTGGATCATATTTACAACCCGGATAGAACCAAAGTTGTCAAACCAAATGCTCTGAAAAAAAAGGTGGACTTCAAGACGCTCAAACTGCTCAGTGTCCCGGATTCAGCGACACGCCTTGCCATGCTGGAGGCCGGGGAGGTAGATTTAATTTATAATATTTTGCCGCAACAAGTTAAGCAGCTTGAAACGAGAAAGAATGTAAAGGTGAAGAAATCATCCAGCTCACCAAGTTTCTTTGCTATGGCCATTGCTACAGTACAGTATCCAATCATGAAAGATGGAAAATTAGTCATGGGAATCAACCATGCCATCAATCGCCAGGAACTCATCAACAAGGTCTATTTAGGAGAAGGATATCCCCTCTACATGTATGCCGGCAAAGTGGAACTCGGGTATGATCCTACAATGAAAATTGAATTTAATCCGGATAAAGCCCGTAAGTTGATCAAAGAATCAACCTATAAACCAGAAGAAATAATAATTATTACCTATAACAGCGGTGTTCCGAATTCCAAACTGGTTGCAGAGGTCATTCAAAAATACTTGAATGACGTGGGGATTCAGGTAAAGATTCAGGAAATTGAATATGGCACCTTTGCAACGTATGTAAGAAACAAGGATAAACGGGTCGGCCATATTGCGATGTATTCATGGCATGGAACCAGAGACCCTCACATGCGTCTTATACTGACCCTGCCAAGTGACAGTATTTATTCAACCTATCCTGATCGGCCCAGCCAGGGTATGTTAGACAAGCTCATCCCGGCACAATCCCAGGAAATGGATCAAACGAAGCGCCTGGCAATTTTGAAGAA
>JAABPS010000278.1 GCA_011391835.1 Desulfobacteraceae bacterium | reverse complement strand
AGGAAATTCAATCACCAGATCACATCCGGTTTGAATCTCCGGCGGCGGCCCCATCACCCGAATCAGCCAACCGGCTTTTTTAAGAAGATTTTCAGCCTGTATGACCTCACTGGTATTCTCAAATACCAGAATACCACGATCCGCAGATGTCTTGCCAGTGGTTTTATTATGATGTGATTTTAGTTTGTTAAATAGTTCTCGGATCATTGCTCAGCTTTTTTGAATGGATATGCAATATTCTCCTTCTTCAGAAGAAACCTCCTTGACCTTGCACCCCTGACTGATGGCCGCCCGAATGACGTTTTCTTTGGATGTGTCAGTATCCACCAGCACTAAAATTTCCTCTTTCTTTGTCTTTTTAATTTCATCCAATGTTAAAATTACCGGCTGAGGACAGGATAGTCCCCTTGCATCCACTGTTATTTTCATTTTGACACTCCTTTTTTACGCATTTTTTTTCATCATGGTAAATCCAATAAACAGGCAAAATAAAAGTCCCGCCACAAGCCCGGCAATGCCGTGAGGACCAAGACCATCTGGAGAACTTGCCGTGCCAAAGTTATGGGCAAAACCAGCTCCCACGATCATCCCCAATACAAACACCGCAGCATCTCCATCGCCTTCTCCGGATAAAAAGAGTTGTCGTCCGGGACAGCCCCCGGCCAAAGCAAAACATAAACCTGCCAGCGACATTCCTGCAAAATTCCAAATGTGTAAATTGTGGGCAACGGGTTGACCGGTAAACCCTGCTTTAAATTGGCCTAAAATCAAATTCATTAAAAAAGCAAATATAACCAGCGCAACAATTCCGCTGAAAAGATGCATCTGTTTAAACAAGATCATGTCCCGTAGCGCTCCCATGGTGCAGAAGCGGCTTCGCTGGGCAAAAAATCCAATGGCTAAGCCGATCAGCAGGGATATAACAACTGGTGCATGCATGCTCCCGGGTCCTTTTATACTGTAAAATAATACACCGCTTTTGGGCTCATCCTGAACCTGCGGATAGATCAGCATCAACACAAAAAACAAAACAAGCATCAAAGGTAACAGCCAGCCCGCAGCAGCGCGGGTGGCATTTGACCGGCCAAGGGTATATCCCTTTTTTAAAAAAAGAGTACCAATCCAAATGCCAAAACCTAACCCCAGCAAACCCAAAATGGCATTCAAGTCGCCACCTGCCAAACGCAATAGCGCCCGCCAGGGGCAGCCTAAAAAGGCCAGCGCGCCGATCATGGCAAAAACTCCCAGGAAGAATCGCACGATAGGCGTGGAACCCACCCGCGGTTTAAATTCCCTAAAAAGATAAGCCGCAATCAGGGCGCCCAATACAAAGCCGATAATTTCCGGCCGCATGTACTGAACGACCGCTGCCTGGTGAAACCCGATTGCACCGGCGATATCCCTTTCAAAACAGGCCACGCAAATACCCATATTACCGGGATTCCCCAGCTTTTGTAACATTGGCGCTATCATTCCGATAAAGGCACCAACTCCAATGATCCCCCATTTGGTCGCAAAAACATTTTTCACCTTCATTGAATTTTTCCTCCTTAATTAAGTTAATTTTCAAGCTTCATACGGAACCGAAACCAAAACGATTTTTTACCGGTAAAAACAATTATCCTGTTTATCATTCATCTTTTGCAGACTTGCCCAAAAACGGACATGAGAGATCCGTTGCATGGTATAGATGCCTTTCACCACAATATGGGCATGGATTTTTTAATGCCACTTTGGCATCCAGTATCTTATTCCCTGCCAGATCTGTTATGATACCGTTGTTATCAATAATCTTAAATGTATCGCTGCTAAATGCTTTGTGTGTATTTGGGCACACAAATACGAATTCCATGCATCCACCGAGTTGAAATTTAACGATGAAAATAAATAGTAACAGTTTTGTATAAACTGCTGTTTTGGCGGTGTCAAATTGATAATATTGATAGATTTGATCTTAAGGATAGATAAAATCTATTCTTAAAATTTTAGAGAAGTGTGCGATAAAAAGAAGTTTTTTAAGGCGTTTTGCATTTTTATTTGAATATGTGCCGCTTAATCCTTGGGCCCATGCGTGATTGGAAACAGTTGGTGGGATATTGAGAAGGGCAGGTCATTGAAAAGAACTTGACCTAAGGTTTCCTTTGGAGCATATTTCAAAATGACAAGGATAGACCGTATAGATCCGCTCTGATTCCTGTATCGATGTCATGATCCGAGGAATAAAAAGGCACAGGGTGTTTGATGATCATGATAACAGGGACTTCTCTGTAGTTCTTTCTAATACACTGGTTGGGAACGCAGGCGCTGAAAGACGAAAAATCTTTTATTAAATGATCTCAAATTTAAAACAACTAAAAGATAGAACCCTGGCAAAAATATTTTCAAAAAATCCCCGGCTTTTCCGTGGATGGGCGAAGCATTCAACCTTCATGCGCTTTACCAATATCCCATGGACACCCTTGAAGCGTAACATTCGAAACAGCAGACTGGCATTGATCACAACGGGCGGCGTACGCCTTACATCACAACCCTCCTTTGACATGCTTGATCCAAACGGAGATCCAACATTCAGAGAAATTCCGTCAACTATATCTATCAACGATTTAATTATTACCCATAATTACTATGATCATTCGGATGCGGATAAAGACATCAATATCGTATTCCCCGTTGAGCGAGTTCAGGATTTAAAGACAGCGGGTGATATCAGCGATGTGAATCATCGGCATTTTTCTTTCATGGGGCATATCCTTGGAAAACATATTCATACGCTGATGAATGATGTTGCGCCACGGGTTGCCCGGATGTTAAAAGAAGACTGTGTTGATATCGTTATTTTGACACCTGCATGAGGAATCTGCAATCAATCCGTGGGATTGATTCAACGAGCCATTGAGGCTGCCGGCATGTCAACCATTTCTATTAGTTTGTCAAAAGAAATTACCCGGTCAGTTCGTCCTCCCAGAGCTGTTTATCCAGGATTTCCCTTGGGGCATCCCATTTCCTTCCCAGGGCAGACAGTTAGACAGCTTTCTACATTGCGATTGCTTTTGAAATATCTGGAAGAGATGAATATGCCTGGAACAATAATTGAACTGGATTTGAACAAAAGTAGCGAACAGAAGTAAAGTACCATGTTATCAAAAAACATCATAATAGGGATGATCATTATTATCGTTATTTCTATGGCCTCAGCCTTTGCTGTTAATTATGTGTCTCCAAACGGAATTGCTTTATTTGGTGAATGGGACACAGAAAAAGGTGCGGTCAGTGCGAAATCAAAACAGGATTTACCCAACATAGACGAACACGAAATAAAAAATGTTCAAACAGCCAGAGAAATTTTTGACACAGGACAAACTGTTTTTATTGACGCAAGGGGGTATGACGATTATGCGGAAGGTCATATCAAAGGGGCAATATCAATGCCGCTAAGCCAATTTGACGAAAGGATTCATGATTTTTTACAAGAATATCCATTGTCACAACAAATTATTACATATTGCTCAGGCAGAGAATGTGAAGACAGCCATCATCTGGCGGGAAAACTGATTCACATTGGATATACAGAAACAAAAATATTTATAGATGGTTAT
>JAABPS010000277.1 GCA_011391835.1 Desulfobacteraceae bacterium | reverse complement strand
GATCTTCCTGGCTGGGAAGCGAAAGGTCATCCTGTTGAAAAGTAGCATAAAAATTCTATTAGAAAATAATTGGACAGAGCTGGTCTTACGATGGATGACAGGCAGCATTTTTATTTATGCAAGTATTCACAAAATACCGGAACCTGCCGCATTTGCCAAAATCCTCTATGGATATTATCTCTTCCCCGATGTATCCATTAACCTCATCGCGATCATCCTTCCTTTTCTGGAATTATATTCCGGTATATTTCTGATCTTGGGCATGTATCCCAGATCTGCATCCATTATCATTTCAGGGCTACTTGTTGGATTTATTATTGCCATCTCGATCAATCTTATCCGGGGGCATGAATTTGATTGTGGATGCTTTTCTCTTGGTGGTACCAGCCACAAGGAGGCTACTATTCAACTGCTGGTCAGAGATATTTTTTTCGTTGCATGCAGTTTTTATGTTATCGCTTTTAAAGGTTCACGGAAATGGTGCCTGTATGCAGACACGACTAAATAAATATCCGCTTGTATCGTTTGCACCCGTGATGTATATGCATACACCAAAATCAAATACAAATATATTTTTTGGGCAACATATTATTCTTTTCTCTCCGCAATGGAGTTAAAAATACATACCATCATGAATAACCGTTTAAAAATAATTCTGGCAGGTTTAATGCCCCTCGCTCTTTCATTTGGATTTCTGCATATTTTTGTTCCTGAAAATTGGGGGATTAATTTTGAAAGGCTTCATATCTTTCTGTTTAACCTTTGCAGTGGGGGCACGGTCATTATATGTTTTACA
>JAABPS010000276.1 GCA_011391835.1 Desulfobacteraceae bacterium | reverse complement strand
TCTCTAAACAAAAAAGAATTATATAACTTTTCTTTGACACATTTTTTTCTTTCACCTATAGTTGTCATCTGAAAACCAAAATAGATGATGCGTATCTATTCCCATGTTAATCCCCATAAGGATCATGCATGAAAACATTTTATCTGCTCTGTGTCTGCGCAATATCTATCTTCTTTTTTTCAACCAGTGCAATGGCCTTTGACTCTCATGGCCAGGTTACCAGTGAAATTGATTATAGTGACCTGGAAATTCATCCGCCGGAAACTGGATGTGACGGGGCCGTTGTCAAAGGAGATCCAAACGGCACGAAATGTCTGCCAAAAGTCAACGTCAGATTGACATATGCATTTACAAAGGATAGAGCATTGAAAGCAACACTGGTTTTTTACACTATCTTTAATGAAATAATCGGCGAAGCCAAAATTAACGAAACACTTCGCTGGGAAGAAGATCACGTCGATGTTGTGGACTTCATTTATGTGTACCCTGAATTTGATTTCGACGCTGTAATAAACAGCCATCATATTGAGTGGGAGATACGCACTAAAAGATGAATCTGAATAAAACAAATGACAAATCATAGATATTTCCGGAGGCATAGATGGACCACCTGAACCTGAAGGAAGATGTTGTAAAATTGTTTGAGCCGTTTCATGATGAGATAACAAACAGTTTCAAGGAAAAAATCCATTCAATTACAATTACCGGAAGCGCTCTGACAGAAGATTTTGACGCAAAACATTCCGATATTAATTCTGTGTTGATGCTCAATGAAATGGATCTTAAATTTCTTGAACGGTTCGCCCCATTGGGTAAAAAATTTGGAAAAAAACGGATTGCGGCCCCGCTGATTATGGCCCCTGACTATATGGCCAAATCACTGGATGTCTTTCCCATTGAATTTTTAAATATCAAACTGATCCATCGGACTGTTTTTGGCCAAGACATATTCACATCGATAGATATTAAACACGCAGATTTAAGAACCCAGTGTGAACGAGAGCTCAAAGTAAAGCTCATCCATCTGCGGCAAAGCTATATTTCCTCGCGGGGAAACAGTAAAATCCTCTCACAGGAATTTATCAACTCTTTCTCAGGGTATATTCCTCTGTTCAGGGGAATGATATATCTTTTCGGGAAAACCCCTCCACACGGAAATGCGGACGTCATCGTAACACTTGGCGAACTATCCGGCATACCTACCGATGTATTTATGGATGTGCTGAAAGAAAAAAAGCAGAGAATACCGCTTTCTATCGAACAATTAAACGCGATTTTCGAAAATTACTACACTGCCATTGAAAAGCTGGGAAATCTTGTTGATGAAATCAAAGCGTAAGTTCTTTCTATATATTTCGGCAATATGGATATGCCTGACTCTCGCATCATCGTCATTCAGCGATACGATTCCTCAAAGTCCACCCAATTATGTCGTGGATCTGGCGGGTATTGTGGATAGTGAAGCTGAAGCAGAACTTAATTCATTTCTCGCGGAGCTCGAAAATAAAACAACCGCCCAGGTGGTGGTTCTGACCATTAAAAGCCTTGAAGGAAATTCTATTGAAGAATTTTCAATACACATTGCACACGACCAGTGGAAGCTGGGCCAAAAAGGTAAAGATAACGGTGTGTTGTTTTTGATCGCCCTCAATGACAGAAAATACAGAATTGAGGTCGGCTATGGCCTGGAAGGCGCCCTTCCGGACAGCCGTGCGGGCAGTATTGGAAGAGATTTTCTGGTGCCTTTTTTCAGTAATGGTGAGTTCTCAAAAGGTGTTTACACAGCCACCCTTGCCATGATCAATGAAATAGCAACAGCCTCTGGTGTAACCATATCCGGAATGCCGGTCTATCAAGTACCTGTGCATACGGATTCCAATAAAAAACCATTGAGCCTGAAAGAGAAAATCATCTTTGGTATTATTATCCTTATGTTATTGATTTTTTTTATCAGAAATCCCAAATTGTTTCTGATGTTCTTGCTCTTTTCTGCCATGGGCGGACGGGGCGGGTCATGGTCCGGCGGCAGGGGCGGATTCGGGGGTGGAGGAGGAGGCGGTTTTGGCGGTGGAGGCGCATCCGGCAGCTGGTAATATGGATGACCTATTATTCTTGTTTGAATAAGTTTTTATTTATAACGTGTTCGCTTAAGAAAAAAGCGTTCGCATCAGAAATTTTATTGGACTTTGAGCAATTGACATATTGACAGAGGTATAATTTTCTGCAAAAGTTTCACCGCATTTATCAAAATTTTCTCGGGTCATCTGACCTTACTACAACGATTTTCAACAGGAGGAATCCATGTCTAAAAATCTAAAAATCTTTCTTATTGTAATAGGCATTATTCTGCTTATAGCCGTTTTTTCCTTCAGCTGGATTGTGGGCGAATATAATAAAGTCATTGCAATGGATGAGAATGTTAAAGGAAAATGGGCTCAGGTAGAAAACCAGTTAAAACGGCGATACGATCTCATCCCCAATCTTGTTGAAACCGTAAAAGGGTACGCAAAGCATGAAAAAGAGCTCTTTGAAAATATCGCTCAGGCCAGGACCAAATATTTTCAATCCGATACGGTGAAAGGCCAGATTGAATCGTCTAACCAGCTGGAAGGCGCCCTGTCCAGACTCCTTCTTCTCAGGGAAACGTACCCGGAACTCAAAGCAAACCAATCGTTTCTAAAACTTCAGGACAGCCTCGAAGGCACGGAAAACAGGATTTCTGTTGAACGCAAAAGATATAATGAAGCGGTTCAGATGCTGAATACATATATCCGGACTCTTTTTGGCAGGTTTTTTGCATCATTAGCAAGTGTATCCAGTGCGGAATATTATGAAATCCCAGAAGCTGAAAAAGAGGCGCCAAAAGTAAAATTTTAACTTGACGTAAAACGTGTAAAATTCGTATTGCAGCAAAACGAGGATAGACTGTTTTATCCGGAATTTTTTTTTCACATTCTAAAACACCGTTGATCGAAGCCCATGTTATGAAGGATATTTCCACAATAGACTATTCAATGCTGGACCAGCCGGAAGTACTCATGTTCCTTTTTCATCCCCGGCAGGAAGAAGGACTTTATGACAGCAATTCTTCAGCAGAAGATATGCTGATCCCGGTTGAAAATGATGTAGAAATCGGCGCTCGTTTTCATATGTCCAAAAAATCGTTTCACAATGTTCTTTTTTTCCATGGAAACGGTGAAATTGTTGCAGATTATGATGATCTGGGGCCTTTTTACAATAAAATAGGGCTCAATTTCCTCGCGGTGGATTATCGGGGATATGGGCGCTCTACAGGCAACCCGACGGTGACAGCCATGATGCGCGATTGCCACCTGATCTTCGATTATGTAACCAACTGGCTGGATATCAATGGGTATTCCGGGCCGCTGATCATCATGGGCAGATCATTAGGCAGCGCCTCCGCTATTGAACTTGCTTCATGCTATAAGGATCAAGTGTCCGGTCTTATTATTGAAAGCGGATTTGCCTATGCAGGTCCGCTTCTTCAGCTTCTGGGTATCAATCTGAATTCTCTTGAGTTTAATGAGAATGAAGGCTTCCAGAATATTGATAAAATAAAAACGTTTGACAGGCCAACCTTAATTATCCACGCAGAACAGGATCATATCATCCCCATCGCCGAAGGAGTAGCCCTTCATAACGCGTGCCAGGCCATTGATAAAATGCTTCTTAAAATTCCGAATGCCAACCATAATGATATTTTTACACGGGGTCTAACAGCATATATGGCCTCTGTTAAAAAACTGGCGGAAAAAGCATCTGAGTATAAAAGCGTGTAGACACACCAAAAGGCAAGACCTGTTCTTTTCTTATGAATATTATGGGGACCATGAAAGGATACCCCTGAAGCCTGGATGCGCAGCGGTAAATTTTCGTTCCCATTCAAATAGTATTTCAATCGGAATACTTAATTTCTTGGCAATGTGCAATGCGTTCTTCCATGCCAGATTCGGGCTGTCACCCTGAATGGATACACCAATGGATGGAATGGGCCGAAAACCGTTTTCATGATAGGCGCCCATGATAATATCGGAATTGGACATCTTTTTTAAGGCATCATAGGTTTCAACCCGTTGCACAGCAAGTATATGCGCGGTATCAATCAGTTCATTCCAGGATGATATTTTACTATTCCCAATATGCCCCTGGATAATGGTAGTAAAATACAGGTTCTCCGGAGTATCGGGATCAAGCCGGATCGTCTCATCCGGCCGACCTTCTTCAGGAGAAATTTCAGGAACAGAGGCTTCCGATAGTGTTTTGTCCTGTGGTTTATCGTGAATATCCCCTTTGATACCCAGCAATGAAGCAATAACATCTGACGGCGTATCCTGGGGTGATTGAGCGTGTTCTTTTAATTTCTGATATACTTCATCCGATAT